>ONPY01000016.1 GCA_900319835.1 uncultured Eubacteriales bacterium
TTCCCATTCCGAACACAGAAGTTAAGCTCACCAGTGCCGAAAATACTTGTCTGGCGACGGACTGGAAAGATAGGTCAACGCCAACACAAAGCCCCGAGATTCATCTCGGGGCTTTGCTTTTCTGATAGCTAAAAAACGAACGCCTTCGGGAAACCGAAGGCGTTTGCAGTTGGTTATTCCGTCAGCTGCTTATAGCGCTCCTGCAGCCGGATGAGCTGCATCTCAAAGTCCTGACGGTTCTTGTGGACCATGGTCTGGAGGATGAGCCCGGAGAAGAGACTCAAAATCGCGGCAATTGCCACAAAGCCCGAAACGATCAGCGTTGGGAAGCGGGCCACAAGCCCGGTGCGGAAGTACTCCAGCAGAACCGGAATGAACAGCACGGCGGCGATCAGAAGCAGCAGCAGGGCAAGCAGGCCAAAAAAGGTCATCGGCTTGTAGTTGCGGAAGAGCCGCACGATGGTGCGCAGCACCTTGAAGCCGTCGGAGTAGGTGTTGAGCTTGGACTCACTCCCCTCGGGGCGGTCGCGGTACTGGATGACCACGGTCTCGAGCTGCATGTTTTTGTCGATGGCGTGGATGCTCATCTCGGTTTCGATCTCAAAGCCCTTGGACAGCACGGGAAAGCTCTTGACGAACTGATAGCTGAAGGCGCGGTAGCCGGTCATGATGTCGCGGATGGAGCTGCCAAACAGGGCGTTGATGCTCCAGCGCACCAGCCGGTTGCCGAAGTTGTGGAAGGGGCGCTTGTTTTCCGTGAAATACGTGGCGGAGAGCCGGTCGCCCACCACCATGTCCGCCTGTTTTTCCAGCACCAGCGCGGCCATCTCGGGCGCGTACTCGGCGGGATAGGTGTCGTCCCCGTCCACCATCAGATAACATCTGGCGTCGATCTCGCGGAACATGCGGCGGATGACGTTGCCCTTGCCCTGCTGGTACTCCTGCCGGACAACGGCGCCGGCGGCGGCCGCGATGTCGGCGGTGCCGTCGGTGGAGTTGTTGTCATAGACGTAAACGACCGCCTCCGGCAACACCCGGCGGTAGTCCTCCACCACCTTGCGGATGGTGACGGCCTCGTTATAGCAGGGGATCAAAACGGCGATGGTGTCCATGGCGGCCTCCTGAAAAGACGTTGTCATCAGTATAGCACAGGGTTTGGACAAATTCAATTCACATTCCCCGCGCCGCGCGTCATTTGGCTTTTTTCGTTGCCGGTCAGGGTCGTATATGATATAATACAATCATTCATATCCGAAAAATGGGAGGATCCCCATGCAAAAGGATCGCACAAAAAACAAGATCTGGTGGTGGCGGCTGATCGGGCTGCTGCTGATCCTGTTTTATCTGACCTTTGCGCTGACTGACGGACCCCACACCTACGCGGATTCCGCCAGCTATATCGAGATGGACTTTGCGCGGGAGCCGATGTACGCGCTGTTTCTCTGGGTTATCCGGCTGGCCTGCGGCAGCCTCGGCGGCGACGCTGCGCTACGGGCGGCGGTGATTGTCCAGAGCCTGATCGCGGCCTGGTCTGCCCTCGTCTTTGCAAGGACGGTCTCGGAGCTGTTCAACCTGTCCCGGCTGGAAGATGCGGCAGTGACGCTCTGCGCGGTGTTTCCCTCGCTGATGTGCCGCTTTGTCGCCAACCGGCGGATGATGTACAGCTGCTCCATCCTGTCCGAGGCGCTGGCCATGCCGCTGTTCCTGGTGTTTTTTGCCTGCCTGCTGCGCTGCGTGATCCAGGGCGGAAAGCAGACGGCGCGGGACGCGGCGTTCTGGAGCCTGGTGCTGATTTCCGTGCGCAAGCAGATGTACATCACGCTGCCGCTGCTGGCGCTGACGCTGCTCTACCGCGGCGTCAGGGAAAAGCGCTTCCTGGCCCGGCTTCTCTCGGCGGTGGTGCTCTCGGCGGCGGTGCTGCTGGCAAACAACCTCCTGGACCGGGGCTACAATTACCTGCTGCGGGGTGAAGCCAAGCCCCACACCGGGGATATGCGCTTTGTCACCACCATGCTGCTGTACAACGCGCGTCCGGGGGACGAGCAGGCCATTGCCGACCCGGAGCTCAGGGATCTGTATAACACGATCATCCGCACGGCGGACGAGAACCGGTATCTGGGCAGCTATGCCCCAAAGGACTGGTTCGGCCGGGCGGCACATTTCAGCCAGAACTACGACAACATCCAGTTTATCTGCCTGCGGGACACCGCCCGGCCCTTTGCCCGGGCCAAATTTGGCGGGGATGAAACCGCCGTCAGCCTGGAGCTGGACCGCATCAACAACGGGCTGAACGCGGCGCTGCTTCCCGGCGGCTGGACGCGGCTGCTGCGCACGGCCAGCGACAGCTTTTTTGTGGGCCTGCTGACCACGGCGCTCGCCTTTTCGCGGCGTCTGGTGCCGGCGGCGGTGCTGCTGTATTTGGCGCTGCTGGCACTGCTGGTCTGGTGTATCCGTCGCCGGCAGGTCCGAGCGGCGGAGTTCGGCCTGCTGGCCCTGGCGGCGATCGCGGCAAACGTGGGCCTGGTCTCGCTCACGATTTTCTGCCAGGCGCGCTATACGATCTACAACATGGGCATCTTTTACACGGCGCTGTTCCTGCTGGCGCGGGCGTTCCTGCGGGGGAGAAAACAAGCGTAAAAAACGAACGAGAAGCGAATGGCGACAGCGGCGTCTGGTTTTTCGACAAGAATCCGGACGCCGGGGATCCGTCCGGGCTGGGGCCGACGCTTGGGGAGGGAAACGCGTGATCGAAAAACTGCTGCAGCTGCTGCGGCTCGCGCTTACGCTGCTCGCCTGCTGCGGGTATTTGCGCGCCTGTATGCGCGCCTTCCGCCTGCGGGCGGAGCTTGCGCTGCCGGTCAGCCTCTCCGCCATAGGCCTTGTGATGCTCCTGGGCGGGGTGCTGGGCGTGCTGGTGCCGACGGTGTGGCTGCTGCTGGCCGTGGGCCTGGGGCTCGCGGCTTTGTCCGTGGTCAGGCGGGAGAGCCTGCGGGGGCTGAAAACACCGGGCATGGTGTTTTTCTGCGCCTGTGCGGTGTTTTTCTTCCTGCTGCTCCACGGCAGCCGCCTCAGCCATATCGACAATTACAGCCACTGGGGCGCGATCCTGAAGCTGATCGAGGGAGGCGACGCGCTGCCGGCGCACAACCGCCTGGTCTATTTCCCGGCCTACCCCACCGGGAGCTCACTGCTGATCTATTTCTTCGTCAAATCCGCGGGCATTCACGCCGAGTGGTACTGGGCCTGGAGCCAGAGCCTGCTGCTGGCGGCCTGTGCCGCGCCTCTGTTGTGTTTTGCGGAGGGGGTGGGGAAGCGCCGGCTGCGCCTCTGCCTCACCGGGCTGTCCCTGCTGTGCGCGCTGGTCTGTCTCTGCGGCAACACGGATCTGACGGATCTGCTGGTGGACACGCTGGTGCCCATGCTGGGCCTTGCCGGCGCGCTGCTCTGCCTGCGCGAGCGCGAGCGGCTGCAGAAGCTCGCCGCACCTCTGACGGTGCTCGCGGCCTACCTGCCGATGATCAAAAACAGCGGCTGGTTCTTTGCCGGGCTGCTGGTGATCCTCGCCCTCAGCCTGGGGCCGAAGGGCGGAAAGCGGCTGAAAGCGCCGGGCTCCATGCTGCTGGGGATGCTGGCGGCAAACTGCCTGTGGGCCTGGCATGTGCGCACGGCCTTTGAAAACGGCCTGAACTCCTATCATGCGGTCAGCCTGCAGCGCTTCCGCACCGCCTTCGGGGAGAAGAGCGCGGAGGATTTGCGCGGCATCACCCTCGCCGTGGTCCGGGCGACCGTGCGGGAGGGGCGGCTTGTCTGGCTGCTGCTGGCCGCGGCGGCGGTGCTGCTGATCTGCCTTGCGGGCAGGGACCGGTGCCTGCGCCGTCTGAGCCTGGGGGCCTGCGCCGCCTGGCTGCTCTATCTCGTCAGCCTGCTGGGGATGTATTTCTTCTCCATGAGCGTGGGCGAGGCGCTGCACGCTGCGGCCTTTGACCGCTACTACCGCATCATCACGGTGTTTCTCACGGGCTGGCTCTGGGCGCTTACGCTGTTGGCACTGCCGGGCCTTGCAGAAACCAGACGGCTGCCCGCGGCGATCGCGGTCTGTGCGCTGCTGCTGGGTCTCTGCGCGCCGCATCCGGCCTATCTCATGCGGCAGTCGCGGCGGGTGGACGACTCTCTGGCGCTGCGCATGGAGTTTGACGCGCTGATCAAAGCGTACAACATTCCGCCGGAGCAGAGGTATTTGGTGCTGACCTCGCCGGAGCATGAGATCCTCGGCCGCGTCATGTGTACCTATCTGCTTTGGCCGACGAACACTGTGGTCTGCACCGAGCCGGAGGGGCTTGCGGGGGCGCGCGGCGGCATGGACTATTACATCGTGCTCGACGAGACGGAAGCGGCGCGGGCGCTGCTGAAGGAGCTGGGCACCGACGCCCCCTGCGGCTGGCTGGGGTAGTATTGAACAGGGGGCGGCTTGACTCCTGCGGACACGTCCCCTGATGCAGAAAAACCTATATAAAACTCCCCTGCGGGGCGTTCGAAAAAGGAACAGCTCCGCAGGGGAGTTTTTGTATAAACCGGTCTCAGTGCCTCCTCGCGTAGGCGAACATCCACACCACGATGACCACCAGCGCGGCCACCACCGCGATGCCCAGCACCGCGTTGACCGCGCCGCTGAGAAGGCCGAAGGCGCCGGAGACGATCTTCACCAGCAGCACCACCAGGGCGATGGCGACAGCGGCGGCGAGGATTGCGTATATGAGCTTTTTACTGTTCATCTTTGTCCTCCTTTTTGCGGCGGAGCGCGCCGCTCCACAATCAGATCTCGGGTCCCAGGCGGGAGAGAACGTCCAAAAAGTACTCCGGCAGCGGGCTCGCCAGGGTCAGCTCCTCGCCGCTGCGCGGGTGGATCAGCCGCAGCCGCCTTGCGTGCAGACACTGGCCCTCCAGCCCCTTGTCGGGGCATTTGGCGCCGTAGAGCCCGTCACCCAGCAGGGGATGGCCGAGGGAGGCCATGTGGACCCGGATCTGGTGGGTGCGCCCGGTCTCCAGCCGGCAGCGGATGTGGGTGTAGCCCTTGTAGGCGGCGAGCTTCTCCCAGTGGGTGACGGCGGCCTTGCTGTTTTTCTCCGTGACGGCCATGCGCTTGCGGTCGATAGGGTGGCGGCCGATGGGCCGGTCCACGGTGCCGGACTGCTCCCGAAAGCTGCCGCAGGCCACGGCCTCATACACCCGGTACAGGCTGTGATCGGCCAACTGCGCCGACAGCCCCTGGTGGGTAAAGTCGTTCTTCGCAGCCACCAGCAGGCCGGAGGTGTCCTTGTCGATGCGATGGACGATGCCGGGCCTTTTCGCCCCGCCGACGCCGGAGAGGGAGTCCCCGCAGTGATAGAGCAGGGCGTTGACCAGGGTGCCGTCCGGGTGACCGGGCGCCGGGTGGACCACAAGCCCCCGGGGCTTGTTGACCACAATGAGATCCTTGTCCTCATAGACTACGTCCAGCGGGATGTCCTGGGGCTCCAGCGGCAGCTCCTCCGTCTCGGGCAGCACAAAGTCCACCAGATCGCCCTCGGCGGCCCGGGCGTTCTTCTTCGCCGGGCGGCCGTTGAGCGCTACGGCCCCCTGCTCCATGCACTTTTGAATCAAACTGCGCGAGAGCTCCGGGAAAACGCGCGCGAGGAGAGCGTCGATCCGTTCTCCGCTCTCCTCGGCTGAAATCTGTATCCGTTCGCCGTCCATCACTTGAACTCGGCCAGAATGTCGTCCAGGCTGAAGTCCTCGCTGATCTCAGGCTGCGGCGCGGGCTTGGGGGCTGCCGCGGGCTTGGGAGCCTGGACCGGCTGGGGCGCAGGCTGGGGCGCGGGTGCGGGCTGGGGCGCGGGGGCGGCCTTGGGCGCGGGGGCGGGAGCCGGCTCCTCCCGGACGGCGGGCCTGCGGGCAGGTTTCCGCGGTGCGGGTGCGGGCACTTCCTCGGCCTCCATCACGCGTCCGGCGTAGCTGTCGGCGCGGCGGGCCTCCACACGGGCGTTGGCGCGCTCCCAGGCGGCAAAGGGATCGTCGTCTGCGGCGGGTGCGGGCTGGGGCGCGGGGGCGGGAGCCGCCTCGGCCTGGCGGCGCATGGCGGCGCGCTGCTGGGCCTTGTACTCCTCGTACTCCTTCTCGTACTTGTCCTGGCGGGCTTTCCGATTGGCACGCACGGCGGACTGTCTGGGCGCGGGCTCTTCCTCTGGCTCCTCCTCTTCGGCGGCGGCCTTGGCCTTCTTGCCGGCCTTGCCCTTCTTGCGGGGCTTGGGCTCCTCTTCCTCTTCTTCCTCCTCCTCGTCCTCATAGAGCTCTTCGACGTCCTCCTCGGGCTTCTCGAAGAACATGGCAAGGGCAAAGACGATGGCGAAGACGGTAATGAAGATGTCGGCCACGTTGAAGATGGCGAAGTTGAACAGCTCCACCTTGAACATGTCCTGGACATAGCCGTAGATGACCCGGTCGATCATGTTGCCGAGACCGCCGGCGGCCACCAGAACCAGACTCCAGCGGGCCAGCTTGCCCTGGATAAAGTTGGTGGCCAGGGCAATGATCACCAGCAGCACAAACACGCCGGTTGCGATGATAAAGTAGATGCGGGCGCCGCTTCCGCTGAGGAAGCCGAAGGCCGCGCCGGTGTTGTGGATGTTGACAAGGCTGATGACGCCGGGGATGAACTTGACGATATCGGTGCCGAACAGCGTGTTGGAAACCCAGAACTTGACGGCCTGGTCGATGATGATAACCAGAATGCCTACGATCGAGTATAACATAGACTCTCCAATCTGCCGGGAAGGGGAACCCGGCGCGCGGTTATTTGAATAAGCCGCCCCTGAAAGGGGAGGTGCCTCGAAGAGGCGGAGGGGTTTTACAACTTGGAGCGCCCCCGATCTCTCTTCGGTCGACAGCTCCCGAAAAGGGGAGCCTTATTGCATCAGAGCTTTGCCACCACGGCGGCGCAGCGGGGGCAGAGGCCGGTCTCGGCGTCGGCCTCAACGGTCTGCTTCCAGCAGCGGGGGCACTTGGCGCCGGGGGCCTCGATGACGGAGATGCCCAGCGTGGGGACCTGGCTGCTTTTGCCGGTGACGGCGCCCTCTTCTGGCTCATCCTCGGCCACCAGGCACTTGGAGACGATCAGCAGGTCGGCCAGATTCATGTCGGAGAGATTGTCCAGCAGGGCCTTGGCGTCCCGGTCGCCGGGGCGGAAGGTGACGGCGGCCTCCAGGGGCTTGCCGATGCGCTTGTCGGCGCGGGCGGCCTCCAGCACGGCGTTGACGTCGTTGCGCAGGGCGATCAGGGAATCCCAGCGGGCCATCTCGCTCTCGCTGAGGGCGTAGTCCGCGAAGGGCTTGTTCATGAGGTTGAGCACCACGTTGCGCTTGTCGTCATCGGCGCGGTGAGGCATGGCCTGCCAGATCTCATCGCAGGTGAAGGCGAGGATCGGGGCGAACATCTTGGTCATGGAGTCGAGGATCAGGTACAGGGCGGTCTGGGCGCTGCGGCGCTTGAGACCCTCCCGCTCCTCGCAGTAGAGGCGATCCTTGATAATATCCAGATAGAAGCTGGAGAGCTCGACGACGCAGAAGTCGTTGACGGCGTGGGAGATCACATGGAACTCGTAATTCCTGTAGGCCTCCTCGACCTTCTCGATCAGCTCATTGAGCTTGGTGACGGCCCAGCGGTCCAGCGGCAGCATGTCCGCGGGGGCGACCAGCTGGTCGGGATCGAAGCCATCCAGGTTGCCCAGGCAGTAGCGGGCGGTGTTGCGGAACTTGAGGTAGTTCTGGCTTAACTGCTTGAAGATCTCCTTGGAGCAGCGCACGTCCACATGGTAGTCGGCGGAGCCGGCCCAGAGGCGGACGATGTCCGCGCCGAATTCCTTGATGAGGTCGGCGGGATCGACGCCGTTGCCCAGGGACTTGTGCATGACGCGGCCCTCGCCGTCGACGGTCCAGCCGTGGGTCAGGCACTCCTTATAGGGGGCGCCCTGCTCCAGCGCGCCGACAGCCACCAGCAGGGAGGACTGGAACCAGCCTCTGTACTGGTCGCCGCCCTCGATGTACATGGTGGAGGGCCAGAAGCCCTGGTCGCGCTTCATGGCGGCGTAGTGGGTGGAGCCGGAGTCGAACCAGCCGTCCAGGGTGTCGGTCTCCTGGGTGAAGTGCTTGCCGCCGCAGTGCGGGCAGGTGAAGCCCTCGGGCAGGATATCACGCGCGGGGCGGTCGAACCAGGCGTTGGAGCCCTCCTTCTCGAAGAGCTGGGCCACAGCCTCAATGCTCTCCTCGGTGCAGACGGGCTTGCCGCAGTCGTCGCAGTAGAACACGGGGATGGGCAGACCCCAGCGGCGCTGACGGGAGATGCACCAGTCGGCGCGTTCGCGGATCATGGCGCCCATGCGCTCCTTGCCCCAGGCGGGCAGCCAGCGCACGTCCTCGCAGGCGGCCACGGCCTCCTCCTTGAAGGAGTCGACGGAGCAGAACCACTGGGGGGTGGCGCGGAAGATGATGGGGTTTTTGCAGCGCCAGCAGTGGGGGTAGCTGTGCATGATATTTTCGGAGGCGAAGAGGGCGCCGCTGGCCTTCATGTCAGCCAGGATCACGGGGTTGGACTCCTCCACACCGAGACCCGCGTACTTGCCGGCGTAGTCGGTGTGGCGGCCCTGATCATCCACGGGGACGACCATCTCGGTGCCGTAGCGCATGCAGGTCTGATAGTCGTCAGCGCCGAAGCCGGGGGCGGTGTGGACGCAGCCGGTACCGGAATCCATGGTGACGTAGTCGGCCAGCATCAGCAGACTGGTCTTGTCCAGGAAGGGGTGGTGGGCCAGCATGTACTCGAAGAAGCGGCCCTCGTGGGTCTCCACGATCTCCCAGGAATCAATGCCGCCGGCCTTCATGACGGCGGGGATCAGGGCCTCGGCCATGATGTACATCTCGCCGGAGGGCACCTTCACGATGGCGTAGCTGTCGCCGGGGGAGAGGGTGATGCCGAGGTTGCCCGGCAGGGTCCAGGTGGTGGTGGTCCAGATCAGGAAGAAGAGCCTGGACTTGTCCAGATGGCTCAGCTTGCCCAGATCGTCGTGCATGGGGAACTTGACGTAGACGGTGGTAACGGGGTCGTCGTGGTATTCGATCTCGGCCTCGGCCAGGGCGGTCTCGTCGTGGGCGCACCAGTAGACGGGCTTGAGCCCCTTGTAGATGTGGCCGTTGCGGTACATCTTGCCGAAGATGCGCACCTCGTCGGCTTCAAAGCCCTTGTTCATGGTGAGATAGGGGTGCTCCCAGTCGCCCAGGACGCCCAGGCGCTTGAAGCCCTCCATCTGACGGTGGACGTATTTGTCGGCGTAGGCGTGGCAGGCGGAGCGGAAATCCGCAACGCTCATGGCCTTGTGGTTGAGCTTCTGCTCCTTGATGATGGCCGACTCAATGGGCATACCGTGGTTGTCCCAGCCGGGGATGTAGGGGACGTGGTAGCCGCGCATCATGTAGCTGCGGTTGATGAAGTCCTTGAGGGACTTGTTCAGGGCGTGGCCCATGTGAATGTCGCCGTTGGAGAAGGGAGGGCCGTCGTGGAGATTGAAGAGGGGCAGATTCTCGCTCTTCTTCAGATGCTCACGGTAGACGTCCTGCTCCTGCCAAGCCTTGAGCATTTCGGGCTCGCGCTTGGGCAGACCCGCCCGCATGGGGAAGTCGGTCTTCGGGAGGTTGAGGGTTGCGTTAAAATCCTTTGCCATAAGTTTCCTGCTCCTGTATGTGTATATGTAATGAGGGGCGCGCGCTTATGCGCGCGCCCCGGAAATGGTCTGAGCGAGATCAGAGAGAGAAGGTCTGGGTGTTGTCCAGCTTGCGCTGACGGGTGGTGTAGTCGGGGGCTTCGGGGATGTCGATCTTGATGGCGGGATCGGGGGAGAGCTTTGCGGCGCTGTCCTCGATGGCGCGGACGGTCTCGTCCACATCGGGCTCCTCGACGGCGGGAGCGGCAAGGCCCATGTCGTTCATGATGCCCTCCAGCTTGCCCACCTGGGAATTGCACAGGGCCTTGGCGGCCTCAAAGAACTTGGCGGTGGCGGCCTTCGCGTCGGCCAGACGCTTCTCCTCGGCGTCGGCGCGGTCGGTGATGGAGCCGACGGTCTCCTGAGCCTTCTTCTCGGCCTCGGCCACGGTGGCGGCGGCGCGCTGGCGCGCCTCGCTCTCGATCTGGACGGCGAGCTTCTGGGCGGAGAGAATGGCGTTGTTGAGAGCCTCCTCGTTGGCGCGGTACTCCTCGATCTTATCGACAAGGACCTTCATCTTGCTCTTGAGAACGGCGTTCTCCTTCTGGGTCGCGGCCACGTCGTCGGCCAGCTCCTCAAGGAAATCATCGACGGTGTCTCTGTCATAGCCGTTGAAACGGACGACCTCAAAACCCTTTTCGCGAATATCCTGTGCAGTAATCATAGCTTATCCACCTTTCGATTCTTTTGTGATCCGCCCCGGATCAGAAGTAGTGACCGGAGGACTCCGGCTGCTCGGGCTGCGCGCCCAGAATGTCCACATTCTGGGGCGTGATAAAGTACGTTTTTGCGGACACGGGGGTAATCTTTCCGCCGAGGGCAAAGGCGATGCCGGACAGGAAATCCAGCAGGCGCCGCGCGGTTTCGGCCGGGACGTTCTCCAGCGTCATCACCACGGTCAGGTCCTGCTGCAGGTAGCCCACCAGCTCTCCCGCCTCGTCAAAGGTCTTGGGGGAGAAGAGCAGGACCGAGGTCTCCTTGCCGCCGAAGTTGACGGTGCCGGATCTGCGGGGCTTGCCGCCGGCCTTTTTCAGACCCAGGTTGCCGAAGATGCCGCCGCCGGATTCACCGGCCGGCTTCTTGCTCTGCTGCGGCTCCTCCTCGGGCTCGGGTCCCGCGGAGCTGTTGTCGGAGAAGGCGCTCTCAAAGGCCATCTGTGCCGCGGAGATCGGGCTCTTCTGCTCCGCCTTCGGCTGGGGCTTGAAGCTCGTGTCGGCGCCCTCGAAGAAATCCTCCTCGTCGTCATAGGGCTGCGTCAGTTTTTTCAATCCATCCATGAAACCCATGGGCTAACCTCCAATTGCCGACCCTGTCAGCTCTTTGCAGGGTAAACCCGGTGCCCGAAAATGGCCGTGCCGACGCGCACCATGTTTGCCCCGCAGGCAATCGCGGCCTCGTAATCGCCGCTCATGCCCATGGACATAAAATCCATGCGTACATTATCGTATTTTTTTTCGCCATTGTCAATAAAAAGCTGCCGCAAAAGCTGAAAATAGGGGAGATTTTCCTCTGGCCTCTGGCAGATCGGGGGGATCGTCATCAGTCCGCGGACGGAAACGGCCGGAAATTCAGCCGCCGCCGCCAGCATTTCCGGCAGCATTTCCGGGGCAAAGCCGGATTTGGAGTCCTCGCCCCCGGTGTTGACCTCCAGCAGAATGTCCTGCGTGATGCCGCGCTTGAGGGCCTGCTTGTTGATCTCCCGCATCAGCTCCACGCTGTCCACGGAGTGAATCAGCTCCACCAGACCCACCAGGTACTTGACCTTGTTCTTCTGCAGCGAGCCGATGAAGTGGAGACGGGCCCCCTCGTAGGCGCCCTGCGCGTGCTTCTCCAGCAGCTCCTGCACGCGGTTTTCCCCGCAGGCGGGCAATCCCGCGCATATCGCCTCCCGCACACGGTCGGCGTCGTTCATCTTGGTGGCGCCGATGAGCAGGATGTCCTTCGGGTCCCGTCCGGCCTTCTCCGCCGCCCGGGCGATATTGGCCTGCACCTGTGCCAGATTTTCCGCAATGGTCATAGTGAAACCTTCTCTCTGTATGGAAATGGGAATGTATTTGTCTGCCTTTCGGCTCGCGTGAGCGGCTCCCTTTGGATAAAGGCATTGCGCCCTTTACGGGTGGAGCTGTCGCGAAGCGACTGAGGGATCAAACCCGGGGCGGCCGGGGTGGATGCCCTGCGGGTGCGTCTGCCCCTACGATACGATCTCCGCCTCCACAAAGCGCGCGCGGCCGAGGAAATCCTCGCCCTCGGTCAGGCGCAGCAGCAGGGCCGTGCGGCCCGCGCCGTCCGTTTCGGCGGAGAGCACCCGTGCGGCAAGGAGCCCATCCCGCCCTTCAAAGCGCAGGCGCAGCACGGCGCCCGCCTCCGGCGGCGCGCCCCCCTCGAGAAAGGCCGCATAGAAAAAGGCGCGGCCGGTGACCAGCCTCGCGCCGCCGGCCGCCCGGGGCGCCGTCTCCAGCAGCCGGTCCAGCTTTTCCGGGCTCAGCGCCTCGGCGTCCGCGGGGGTTAAAAACTCCCAGCCGTCGGCGCTGTCGAAGTACAGCCCGGAGCCGCGCCCGGTCTCCCTCGCGGAGAGCCGCTTTCCGTCCTCCGCCACCGCGGGCGCCTCCCCCGACGGGAAAACCTGCTCCTGCCGGAGGACGATGCCGCGCAGAGAGCCGCCGGGCTGAGGCGGGGAACTCTCCTCCGCCTCCTGTGGGGCGGGGATGCGCCCGAAGAGCGCCGCCCCCGCCCATGCGGAGACCGCCAGAAACAGCAGCGCCGTCAGCGCGGCATAGAAGCGGGAGGCGGACAATCAGCCCTCCGCCTCAAAGACGATGGGCCTGGGGGGTACGACGGTGGAGATCGCGTGCTTGTAAATCAGCTGCTGCTTGCCCTCGGAATCGAGGATCACGGTGAAGCCGTCGAAGCCCTTCACCACGCCGTGCAGCTGAAAGCCGTTCATGAGAAACATGGTCACGACGGCCTTGTCCTTCCTCAACTGGTTGAGGAACGTATCTTGGAGGTTCTGCGTTTTCTGCATTTCAGCCAACTCCTATCTCGGGAGCGGCCGCATTTCGCCGCTCCGGTATGTATTTTCGTGTGAAAGCTCACACGAAAACAGCATACCCGCGGTCTCGCAAAAACGCGGTCGAAGTCTGGAGGGCGGCGGCAAAATCCGGCTCACCGTCCCACTGGATGCGCAGACAGTCCTCCCAGCGCTTGAACCAGGTGAGCTGGCGCTTTGCGTAGCGGCGGCTGCCCAGCGCGATGAGCGAGGCGGCCTGCTCTCTCGTCAGCTCCCCCCGCAGGGCCAGTACCGCCTCCTTGTAGCCGATGGCCTGCATGGCGGTGCAGTCCGGGGAGAGCCCGGCGGCAAGCAGCGCCTCGACCTCTTCAAAGAGGCCTTTTTTCACCATCTCGCTCACCCGCCGGTCGATGCGGCGGTAGAGGTCGGCCCGGTCCCGGTAGCCCAGCACGATCCGAGCCGCGTCGTAGCGGGGCGGCCGGCGGCGGGTCTCCTCGTCGTGTTCGGTGGCGGTCACGCCCGTGAGCCGGTAGATCTCGATGGCCCGCACGATGCGCCGCCTGTCCCCGGGGTGCAGGCGCCTGGCACGCTCCGGGTCAAATTCAGCAAGACGGCGGAGCATCTCTTCTCCGCCGACGCGGTCGTATTCCTGTTCCAGCTCCTGCCGCAGGGCCCGGTCCTCCCGGTTTTCGGCGAAGTCCCGCCCCGCGAGCAGCGAGTCGATATACAGCCCCGTGCCGCCCACCAGGATGGGCGTCCTGCCGTCTTTCAGCAGCCGGTCGCAGATTGCCCCGGCCTCTTCCACATAGCGGGCGACCGAGTAATTCTCCCAGGGCTCCGCCACGTCCAGCATGTGGTGGGGCGCGGCGGCGCGCTCGGTTTCATCGGCCTTGGCGGTGCCGATGTCCATGCCGCGGTAGACCTGCATGGAGTCGGCGGAGACGATCTCGCCCCTCAGGGCGTGCGCCAGCTCAATGCCGAGCCGGGTCTTGCCCGAGGCGGTGGGCCCGGCGATGACGACGATTTGGTTTTGTATCCGGATCACCGGCCCTTTCTCTCCCCGCAGCGTGAGGAGCACAGCGTGTGGTTTCGATCCCCCACCGCCTGCGGCGGAGCCCCTTTCCGAAAGGGGACCGTATGTGCCTCCCTTTGGGAAAGGGAGGTGGCCCGAAGGGCCGGAGGGATCGGTTTTTATACGATCCGCTTGAACAGTTTGTCCAGATCCCGCCTTGTCACCGTGACGGAGACGGGTCTGCCGTGCGGGCAGTACTTGACTTGCCCGGAGAGCACCGCGTCCACGATGCGCTGGAGCTCGACCCGGTCGGTGTCCCACCCGGCCTTGATGGCGGCCTTGCAGGCCACGGTGTGCAGGATCTCGTCCCGCGCGCTCTTGGGGTCCGGGGCCTTCCCGCCGCGGAGCTTCTCCAGGATCTCCTCCACCGCGGCCGCGGCGTCGCTGCTCTCCATGTCAGCAGGCACCGCGCGCAGGATGTAGTCGCTCTCCCCAAAGGGCTCGATCTCAAAGCCGAGCTCATTCAGGAGCTCCGCGTTTGCCTCAAGCAGTTCCTTGTCCTCCTCCGTCAGGCGGAGGGTCACGCTCTCAAGCAGCGTCTGCGCCATGATGGCGCGATCCTGGCTTTTCAGCCGGTCAAAAATCATGCGCTCGTGGGCGGCGTGCTTGTCGATCAGCAGCAGCTCCCCGTCCAGCTCCACGATGATGTAAAGCCGCAGCGCCTCCCCCACGATCTTGTGGTCGGGAAGGGTGGGCTTTTCCACATTTTGAACAGGGTTTTCCACAATTTTGCCTGTTGAAAACCCGCGAAGCCCTGTGTTTTCAGGCGTTTGCGGTCGAGCGGGTACGGCCGGCGCGCTCCGCGGCAGGTCAAGCCTGGTCTGGTAGGGCATGTCGCAGCTGCGCAGGACGGTCTCCTCCGGCTCTTTCTTTGGCGCCGGCGCGGGCCCCACCGTGTAGCCCCGGGCCCGGAAGGTCTCCGCGCTCATGCTGCGGTAGAAGTCAGGCCGGGGCGCGGGTCTCACGGCCGGCGCTGCCGGAGCGGAAACGGGCGCGGCGGGCCGGACGGCGGGCGCGGGCTTCGGCTGGGCAAGGCCGGTGCGGTCCTCGTCCGTCAGGGCCGAGAGCACCGCGTGGTACACCAGATCAAAGATCCGCTTCTCCTGGGAGAACTTGACCTCGGTCTTGGCGGGGTGGACGTTCACGTCGACCCCGGCCTTGGACAGCTCCAAATAGATCACGCAGGCGGGGAAACGCCCCACCAGCAGGGTGTTTTTGTAGGCCTGCTCCACGGCGCTCTGCAGCAGCTGGGAGCGGATGAAGCGCCCGTTGCAGTAGAAGAACTGGGCGGCGCGGTTGCCGCGTCCTGCCGCGGGGGAGGAGGCAAAGCCGTGTACCGCCATGTCCCCGTCCTCGCCCCGGACGGGCAGCAGATCCTTTGCCATGTCGCGGCCCAGCAGAGAGTAGACCGCGGACTCCGGCTTTCCGTCGCCGGGGGAGAAGAACTCCTCCTTTCCGTCGCGGATGAGGCGCACGGAAATCTCGGGCCTGCCCAGGGCGCAGCGCAGCGCGGTCTGGACACAGGCGGAGGCCTCGGCCCGGTCGGATTTTAAGAACTTGAGTCGGGCGGGGGTGTTGAAGAAGATGCTCTTGACGGTCATGACGGTGCCCTCGGGGCAGCCGGTCTCGGTCATATCCTGGATCTCCCCGGCGGTAAGCGTCATATAGGTGCCGGAGTCATCGCCCCGGCGCCGGGTGGTGAGCTCCACCTCGCTCACGGCGGAGATGGCGGCCAGCGCCTCACCGCGAAAGCCCATCGTGCCGATGGCCTCCAGGCCCTGCTCGTCATGGAGCTTCGAGGTCGCGTGGCGCAGGAAGGCGACCCCCGCGTCCTCGGGGGCCATGCCCTTGCCGTCGTCGGAGACGCGCAGGTAGGTCGCGCCGCCGTCCTTCATCTCGACGGTGACCATATGGGCTCCGGCGTCAAAGGCGTTTTCCATCAGCTCCTTGACCACGGAGGCCGGGCGCTCCACCACCTCGCCTGCGGCGATCAGGTCCGCCACATGGGGGGAGAGAATGTTGATTTCAGCCATAGAAGATTCCTCCGAAAAGGGGTACTTTCACAAGATCCTATTATACAGGATTTTTGTTGAAACTTCCATAGTCATTATGATAAAATAAAGACTCTGCAAGAACAAAGAAAAGGAACGGATCACATGGCATACGAGAGAAAAACCATTGACATCGAGCGCATCAAGGCCCAGCAGGCCATCTGCGCGGAGATTTTTGAAAAGGTGGCGGGGGACGGCCGGCGGCCGCTTGCCATGGTGGACACCTACGGCTGCCAGCAGAACGAGGCCGACAGCGAGAAGCTGCGCGGCTATCTCAGCCAGATGGGTTACGGCTTTACCGAGGATGAGTTTCAGGCGGACGTGATCGTGGTCAACACCTGCGCCGTGCGCGAGCACGCGGAGATGCGGGTGCTGGGCAACGTGGGCGCTCTGAACCACACCAAGAAGGCCCGCCCCGGCCAGATCATCGCGGTCTGCGGCTGCATGGTGCAGCAGGAGCACATGGCCAAAAAGATCAAGAGCTCCTATCCCATCGTGGACCTGGTCTTCGGCCCGCACGAGCTCTGGCGTTTCCCGGAGCTTTTGCAGCAGGTGATGCGCACAAAGAAGCGCGTCTTTGCCACAGCGAAGGACGACGGGGCCGTGGCCGAGGGCATCCCCCTCAAGCGCGACGGCAAGGTCAAGGCGTGGCTCTCCATCATGTACGGCTGCAACAACTTCTGCACCTACTGCATCGTGCCCTACGTCCGGGGCCGCGAGCGCTCGCGCCTGCCGGAGGACGTGGTGGCGGAGGCGCGGCAGCTGGTGGCGGAGGGCTACAAGGACATCACGCTCCTCGGTCAGAACGTCAACTCCTACGGCAAGGACCTGGAGAATCCGGTCGATTTTGCCGATCTTCTCCGCATGGTCAACGACATCCCGGGCGACTTTGTCATCCGCTTCATGACCAGCCACCCCAAGGACGCGACCGAAAAGCTCTTTCGGACCATGGCCGAATGCGAAAAGTGCGCCCACCACATCCATCTGCCCGTGCAGTCCGGCAACGACCACATCTTAAAGGTCATGAACCGGCACTATGACCGGGCGAAATACCTCGAGGAAGTGGCGACCGCCCGGCGTTACATGCCGGATCTGGTGCTGACCACGGACATCATCGTGGGCTTCCCCGGCGAGACGGAGGAGGAGTTTCAGGACACCCTCTCCCTGTGCGAAGAGGTGCGCTTTGACGCCATGTTCACCTTCATCTACTCCAAGCGCGTCGGCACCCCGGCGGCCACCATGCCGGACCCCTTCACCCGCGCCGACAAGCAGAAACACTTTGATGAGCTGATCGAGCTTGCCAACCGCATCTCCGGCGAGAAGCACAGGGAGTACGAGGGCAAGACCCTGCGCGTACTGGTCGACGGCGAGACGGGCAAGGAGGAATACAATCTCTCCAGCCGCACAGGCGGCGGGCGACTGGTCCACCTCAAGGGCGACCCCGCCCTCATCGGCCGCTTTGTGAACGTCAAGATTACCACCAGCAACACCTGGGCCCTGTACGGGGAAGTGGAAGACTAAAACAGAAAAGTTCCCCGTAGAGGCTGACGTGTTCGTCGGGACGAACCTGCGCAATGCGCCCCCCTATCTTTCTTTCGCCTTGCCGAAAGAAAGACAGCGCCGCGCCCGGTGGAAGAAAGAAAGGGCGCTAAACGCGGGCAACAGCGTGCAATATGTAAGATCATACACGCGGATATCGAACGTGGTGCATTTCCGGGTACAGGAACCATGCCGGATCGCCGCGCCGTCCGCAGCGCTGCTTTGGTACAGAATCCCGAGCCGCGGGAAAGAACGGGGTGAAATCCCGGTCAGAAGTACGGTTGAGCGGCAGCGATATGCGAGGAATTAACCCACGCCTCACTGCTCTAGCGGCGACCTTGGTTCCTCCCTTTGGTTCCCCGCCTTTGCGTGGAGTCCAGAGGACACTTCCTCTGGTCGCCTTTCTTTGAAGTCCAAGAAACGTTTCTTTCCGCGAAGAGGAAAGAAATGTGTCTCAACAGAAAGAGGAAACAGTCATGGCAGAGCTCACGCCCATGAAGAAGCAATACAACGAGATCAAGCAGCAGTACGGCGACTGCCTGCTCTTCTTCCGCCTCGGGGACTTCTACGAGATGTTCGACGAGGACGCGAAGGTGGCGTCGAAGGAGCTGGATCTCGCCCTGACTACCCGGGACCGGAGCGTGGAGGACCCGGAGGAGCGCACCCCCATGTGCGGCGTGCCCTACCACAGTGCCGAGGCCTATATCGCCCGCCTCATCGCCAGGGGCTACAAGGTGGCCATCTGTGAGCAGATGGAGGATCCGGCCCTCGCCAAGGGCCTGGTGCAGCGGGACGTGATCCGCATCATCACCCCCGGCACCGTCACGGAGAGCTCCATGCTGGAGGAGGGGCGCTCCAACTATCTCGCCGCGGTGTACCTCGCCGCCCGGGAGGGGGGCGTGGCCTTCTGCGACGTCTCCACGGGCGAGTTCTGCTGCGCCGCCTTCGAGGGGGATTCCGAGAAGCACATCGTCAACGAGCTGGGGCGCTTTGCCCCCCGCGAGGTGCTGCTCTCCCCCGGCGCGAAGGACAGCGCGGAGATCTGCGATTTCGTCACCAAAAAGCTCTCGGCCATGCCCGAGGAGGACACGGAGAGCTTCGAATACTTAAAGGCCTCGGTCCTGCTCTGCCGCCAGTTCGGCTTTTCTGACATCGACCAGGCGGGTCTCGACGGCCAGCCCGGCGCGGTCTGCGCCGCGGGCGCGCTGCTGGACTATCTCATCCGCACCCAGAAATTCGACCTCAGCCACATCAACCGCCTGGACGTGTTCTTCGGCGGGCGCTACATGGAGCTGGACTGGACCACGAGACGCAACCTGGAGCTGACCGAATCCCTGCGCAGCGGGGAAAAGAAGGGAAGCCTGCTGTGGGTGCTCGACCGCACGAAGACCCCCATGGGCGGGCGCATGCTCCGCGCCTGGGTGGAGCGGCCGCTGCTCTCGGCCGTGGCGATCCGCCGCAGGCTTTCCGCGGTGGACGAGCTGACGCGCGACAACGTGGCCCGGGGCGAGCTCATGGGCACGCTGCGGGAGATCGGGGACATGCAGCGGCTGGTGGGCCGGGCGGTGTACGGCACTGCCGGCGGCCGGGATCTCAGGACGCTCGCCCTCTGCGCCGCGGCCCTGCCCCGGCTCAAGGAGCTGCTGGCCCCCTTCACCTGCCTGGAGCTGCGGGACATCGCCGCCATGGACGCGCTGGAGGATCTGCGCTTTGAGATCGACCGCGCCATCTGCGACGATCCCCCCTTCTCCGTGCGCGAGGGCGACATCCTCCGCCCCGGCTACTCCGAGGAGGTGGACCGGCTCCGCAACGTGCGCGACAACGGCGCCAGGATGGTCCAGGAGCTGGAGACGCGGGAGCGGGAGCGCACCGGCATCAAGAAGCTCAAGGTGGGCTACAACAAGGTCTTCGGCTACTACATCGACGTGCCGAAATCCGCGGGGCTCGAAAACGTCCCGGAGGACTATATCCGCAAGCAGACCCTGGTCTCCAACGAGCGCTATTTCACCCAGGAGCTCAAGGAGCTGGAGAACACCCTGCTGACCGCCCGGGACCGCATCAACGATCTGGAGTACCGCTACTTCTGCGAGGTGCGCGACAGTGTGGCCGCGAAGGTGGACCGGGTCCAGGCCGCCGCCGACTGTGTGGCGCGGCTGGACGTGCTCTGCTCCTTTGCGGAGGTCGCCGTGCGCAACCATTATTCCTGCCCGGAGATCGACACCTCCCGCACCCTGCACATCGTCCAGGGCCGCCACCCGGTGGTGGAGCAGGCCATGAAGGACGTGCTCTTTGTCCCGAACGACACCTATCTCAACGACCAGGAGGACCGGGTCGCCATCGTCACCGGCCCCAACATGGCCGGCAAATCCACCTACATGCGCCAGACGGCGCTGATCGTCCTCATGGCCCAGATGGGCTCCTTCGTCCCGGCCAAGTCCGCCGTTGTCGGCATCGTCGACCGGGTCTTTACCCGCATCGGCGCCTCGGACGATCTGGCCGCCGGCCAGTCCACCTTCATGGTGGAGATGCGTGAGACGGCGGAGATCCTCAAGCACGCCACCGCCCAGAGCCTGCTGATCCTGGACGAGATCGGCCGCGGCACCTCCACCTTTGACGGCATGGCCATCGCCCGGGCGGTGCTGGAGTACTGCGCCGACAAGCGCAAGCTCGGCGCCAAGACGATGTTTGCCACCCACTACCACGAGCTCTCCGCCCTGGAGGGGGAGATCGCGGGCGTGCGCAACTACAACATCACCGCCAAGAAGCAGGGGGGCGACCTGGTCTTCCTGCGGAAGATCGTCCGGGGCGCCGCCGACGACAGCTACGGCATCGAGGTCGGCAAGCTCGCGGGCCTGCCCGACGCGGTCATCCAGAAGGCCAAGGGCTATCTGAAGGAGCTGGAGCAGGAGGGCGTGAGCTCCATCCCCGCCGCCGTCCCGCTGCGGGACGACGGGCAGATCTCCCTCTCGGACGTGGGCAGCGACGAGGTGCGCCGCATCCTGCGGGACACCGATCTCAACACGCTCACGCCGCTGGAGGCCATGAACCTGCTCTTTGAGCTGCAGAAGAAAGCGAGGGCCTGATGGACAGCCGCCTCTCACCGCCGCCCTTTACCAGCGACCTGAGCCGTCTGGAGCGGATCCTGGTGCTCTGCTGGCTCCCGATCCACCTTGCGCTGCTGCCCTGGCTTTTAAACGGCCTGGGCCGGCGCGGCCTGCTCACCGAGCCCACGGCCAACTTCCTCTATTACGCCATCGGCTTTGTCTACATGCTGCTCGTGGCCTTCCGCTTCCTGCGGCGGGACTTTGACCCCCTGGCGGACCGGCCCCTCTTCGTCGCCGGGACGGTCTCGGCAAGCTATCTGATGATGCTGGCGCTCAACGGGCTGGTGGGCTTTCTGATCCTGCAGGCCCTGCCGGACGCGGAAAACCCCAACAACGCGGCCGTCACGGGCCTCGTCGTCGAGCACTTCGGCATCATGAAGGCCACGCTGGTCTTCCTCGGCCCGCTGGTGGAGGAGATGATGTTCCGCGCCGGGCTCTTCGGCCTGTTCCGGAAGAAGAGCCGCGCCCTGGGCTATGCGGTCAGCATGCTGAGCTTTGCCCTCTACCACGTCTGGGCCTACGCCCTGCAGGACCCCGTCTACTGGCTGTACCTGCTGCAGTACCTGCCCGCGGGCTGGCTGCTCTGCCGCTGCTATGAGCGCACCAATTCCATCTGGGGCAGCACCTTCTTCCACATGATGGTCAACGGCGTCGCCGTCAGCACCATCAGCGCCCTGCAGGAGCTGATGTGAAAGGAAATGCCTCCTCTGCAAGGGCAGTGCGCCCTTTACGGGTGGAGGTGCCGAACAGAGCGAGGCGGAAGGGCTGCTGCCTCGCAGCGTTTGGCGTGAAGGTGTCCGCTTCGCGGACAATTTGATCCCCCAGTCAGCTCCGCTGACAGCCCCCTTTCACAAAAGGGGCCGTACGAAAAGCCTCCCTTTGTGAAAGGGAGGTGCCCCGAAGGGGCGGAGGGATCGAATTTGAATCGCGCCGAAGGCGCTCCGCAACTCCAGACTCCACCCTCTACACACCTCGCTGAAAAGGGGCTTTTATGAACGAGACGATCATCCGTCCCGTCGCGGTCTACCGCGGGGACTTGCCCGAAAAATTCGGCCTGCCGCGCCAGGCGGGCGTCGTCCCGGAGCTGGAGGGCCTGGTGGTCTTCGCGCCCGAGTTTCGCAATCCCGACGCGCTGCGCGGCCTGGAGGGCTTCAGCCACATCTGGCTGATCTGGCAGTTTTCCGAGAGTCTGCAGACAGGGTTTTCCCCCACGGTGCGGCCGCCGCGCCTCGGCGGCAACACGCGCATGGGGGTCTTTGCCACGCGCTCTCCCTTCCGGCCGAACGGCCTCGGCCTCTCCTGCGTGGAGCTTGCCGGCATCGAGGAGCGGGAAGGGCTCGGCACGGTGCTGCGGGTGCGCGGCGCCGACCTCAAGGACGGCACGCCCGTCTTTGACGTCAAGCCCTATGTGCCCTATGCGGACGCCCACCCGGAGGCGCTGGCGGGCTTTGCCCCGGATCCGGGGGCGACGCTCACGGTGGACTTCCCGCCGGAGAAGCTGGCGCTGATCCCCGCGGGCAAGCGCGAGGCGCTGCGCGGCGTGCTCGCCAACGACCCCCGTCCCCGCTACCAGAAGGACCCCGAGCGCGTCTATACCCTGAGCTTCGCGGGGTATGAGGTGAGCTTCACCGTCCGGGAGGATTCGCTGACGGTGACAAACGTGCGCGCAAGCGGAGAGCGGGCGTAAAAAAGCAGCCGCTGCGGGAAAACGGCGGACTTTGGTCCGCGGCTTTCCCCCGGCGGCTGATGGTGATATAAAAAGTCTCACCATACTTGGCCTGATAGAGAACAGAGACCGTGGCCTGTTTGAAAGCAGGCTTTAAAAAACGAAATGACCCTTGACTGCGGCGATTTTTTCCCGTTCGCCTTCTACAGCAGTCAAGGGTCATTTCATTGAATTCTTGATATCTAACATCCTGGTTACCTCTCTTTCTTGAATTTCGGACGCTGCCTTAGCCGAACGGGACACTTTCTTCAGCAAACACCTTTTTTATTCTTTCATATTATCCCTTATGTGGGATTGGCACGGTGGCTGTTGTCCTCCTGATTATTTTTGGCTTACAGCGCTCCCCCCATGTTTGATCCCGCCGATTCAGGATCCGGGGACTTCACTTGTACATCGGGTTCATCCCCTTCTGTGCTTCAAGAATAGCACCGAAACCCAATTTTTGCAAGATGGGAAGCTGCCCGAAAGTTTTTACCGATTTTTGTGCAGACCATCCAAATTTACTTAAAATTTTTAAACGGAAGCCCGCATTCTATTGACATTTTCACCAATATCCGCTATATTGAAAAAGGTGTGTGACAGAAAACGGCGCCGGGCCGACGAGCCCGGCGCCGTTGTTTTTGCGCTGCTGTGATCAGTAAGAGAGCGTGAAAATGGAGTCGTCGTTGTCCACCCACTCCCGCACGTCGATCACGCGAAATTCCGTGGGACTGGTGCGGATGATGACCTTTTCGATGCCGGCGTTGATGATGGTGCGCTTGCACATGGAGCAGCTCATGGCGTTGGGCATGAGCTCGTTGGTGCGGGCGTCCCGGCCCACCAGGTAGAGCGTCGCGCCGATCATGTCCCGCCGGGAGGCGGAGATGATGGCGTTGGCCTCGGCGTGGACGGAGCGGCAGAGCTCATAGCGCTCGCCGGAGGGGATGCCCAGCTTCTCCCGCATGCAGCCGCCCAGATCCGAGCAGTTCTTCCGCCCGCGTGGCGCGCCGTTGTAGCCGGTGGAGATGATCTCGTCGTTGCGCACGATGATGGCGCCGTACTTCCGGCGCAGGCAGGTGGAGCGCTCGAGCACCGCGTCCGCGATGTCAAGGTAGTAATTCTGCTTGTTGGTTCTGGCGTCCATGAAACAACCTCCCTTTTGGGTCTTTCTTTTATCTACTATACCGATTTTCCCGCCCGCCGTCAAGTCGTGGTAGCTTTTCCGCCGTAGATGTGTTATGATGCCACTATGAACAGACGAAACTATCAAAGGGAGCTGGATCGGATCATCCAGAAGCAGGGGCAGAAGCGCCCCCGCGTGCTGCTGCACTGCTGCTGCGGGCCCTGCTCCAGCGCGGTGCTGGAGTATCTGACGCAGTATTTCGATCTCACGCTCCTCTGGTATAACCCCAACATCTATCCCCAGGCGGAGTTTGACCGCCGCTTTCAGACGCTCATCAAGCTCATTGAGGACATGGGCCTGGCTGACCGCGTCACCGTCATGGCCGAGGCCAGAAAGAGCGAGGATTACTACGCCCGCGTCCGGGGCCTGGAGGATGAGCCGGAGGGCGGCAGGCGCTGTACCGAGTGCTTCCGTCTGCGCCTGATGGAGACGGCGCGGCTCGCCAAGCACTACGGCTTTGACTATTTCTGCACCACGCTGACGCTCTCGCGGCACAAGGACGCCGTGCGCATCAACGACCTGGCCGAGGAGATCGCCCGGGCGGCCGGGGTGACCTGGCTTCCCTCGGACTTTAAAAAGCGCGACGGCGAAAACCGCTCTATTGAACTCTGCGAGCAGTACCACGTCTACCGCCAGCTCTACTGCGGCTGCGAGTACTCCCTGCACCGCAGAGAAGAAGGGGCGGCGCCGAACGACCGCGAGGTGCTGCTTGCAGCCCAGGAAAAAGCTGAAATAACAAGGTAGGGGCGGATATCATCCGCCCGCGTGCAGGCCGCATTTTTCGGGCGGTTGATAACCGCCCCTACGGCTCCCTGCAAAGGCTGTAAATCAGCCCCCCAGTCTGGCCTGCGGCCAGACAGCCCCCCCCTTCCCTAAAGGACTAGGCGCTTCGCGCCGTCGTAGGCAAGGGGGCCTATAAGGAGAGGATAATCCCCCAGTCTGGCCTGCGGCCAGACAGCCCCCTTCCCTAAAGGACTAGGCGCTTCGCGCCGTCATAGGCAAGGGGGCCTATAAGGAATACTTTATAGTGTATAACCCGGCAGGTTTCCACACCCTGCCGCGCCGGATGGCGGAATCAAAAAATGGGCCGGACAGGGCGCGCCTCTGCCCGCGCGTTTTTGGGTTTCTCCATGCGGGAAATAAAAAATGGAGGTATCCAAAACGTGAATTCCCAAAGCAACCGCACCCGCAGACTGGCCGTTTCCGCGGTCATCGCAGCCCTCTACGCGGCCCTCACCATTGCCCTGGCCCCCATCAGCTACGGCCCCCTGCAGTTTCGCGTCAGCGAGGCACTGACCGTGATGCCCTTCCTGATTCCCAGCACCGTCTGGGGCCTGTTCATCGGCTGCATCCTGGCCAATCTCTACACCGGCAGCGTGCTCGACATCCTCTTCGGCTCCCTGGCGACGCTTCTGGCCGCGCTGCTGACGGCGCGCTTCGGCAAACAGGGCAACACCGCGAAGAACCGCCTGCTCGGCTGTCTGATGCCGGTGGTGTTCAACGCCGTCATCGTCGG
Organism: uncultured Eubacteriales bacterium; assembly: GCA_900319835.1. The sequence goes on from ONPY01000016.1 coordinate 24,965, forward strand.
CGCCGTGCTCACCTGGGGGTATCAGATGCAGGAGTTTGAAAACCCCCTGCTGTCCTATGGCTTCAACGCCCTGACCGTCGGCGTCGGCGAGGCGGGCGTGCTGTATCTCATCGGCTATCCCCTGATGCAATATCTGCCAAAGCTCCGCTTCTTCCGCGATATGAGCGAAAAGTGCAGATAACCCACTGACCGGCCCCGTCCGCGGGGCGTGAAAGGAGAGCTTCTTATGAAGGTTCGGAAAGCGATCATCCCCGCGGCGGGACTCGGCACCCGTCTGCTGCCCAACACCAAGAGCATCCCCAAGGAGATGCTGCCCCTGGTGGACAAGCCCGTGCTGCAGTACATTGTGGAGGAGGCCGTGGCCGCCGGCGTCGAGGAGATCCTCATCATCACCAACCGCGGCAAGTCTCCCATCGAGGACTACTTTGACTACGCCCCCGATCTGGAGGCGAGACTCCTGGCCGACGGCAAGGTGAAGGAGGCCCGCACCGTCCGCAGCGTGGCGGATATGGCCGACGTGTTTTTCCTGCGCCAGAAGGAGACCAAGGGCCTGGGCCACGCCATCTGGCGCGCCAAGCGTTTTGTGGGTGACGAGCCCTTCGGCATCCTGCTGGGCGACGACATCATGCTCAGCGAAACGCCCGTCCTCAAGCAGCTGGTCACGGCAGCCGAGGCCAACAACTGCAGCGCCATCGCCGTGCGGCAGTTTCCGGGCGACGAAATCTGCAAGTACTCCTCCGTCAAGCTGGAGGAGGAGCTGAGCCCCAACGTCTACCGCATCAGCGATATGAACGAGAAGCCCTCCATTTACGAGAAGCTCTCCGACTACGCCATCATGGGCCGCTATGTGCTGACCCCCGCCATTTTCGACATTCTGGAGAAGACCTCTCCCGGCCGCAACAACGAGATCCAGCTCACCGACGGCATGCGCACCCTCTGCCGCCGCGAGAAGATGTGCGCCGTGGACTTTGAGGGCCGCCGCTACGACACCGGCAACCTCAAGGGCTATCTGGAGTCCATCATCGACTTTGCCCTGAAGAACGAGGAGGCCGGCCCCTGGCTCAGGCAGTTCATCCTCGACAAGGCCGAGATTTTGAAGAACGAGTAAACAAAAACGCCGCCGTGCAAAAGCACGGCGGTGTTTCGTATCTCTTCCACGTCATTCCGAGCCAGTGCTCACACTGGCGTGGGAATCCGTTCTCCGGAAAAATGCTATCGCACAAGACGGATTGCACCCGCAGGGCGTACACCACACCAGTGACGTCGGTCACTTAAGCGAGCATCCAAATCTTTGATTTGGCTAATGCGAGCTTACACCTCAGGCGGGTTCGCAATGACGGATGAATTTGTCTCCCCTCAAAACAGTCCCAGGGTTTTCAGCAGCACGATCCAGCAGAAGAGCGACACGCAGGAGAGCGCGGTGGTCACCACCACAATGCCCGCGGCCAGGTCCGCGTCCCCGCCGATCTCCCGCGCCATGTTGTACGAGGAGACCGCCGTGGGCGCGCCGAAGCACACCATGATGACCCCCAGAGCCGGCCCCCGGAAGCCCAGCAGCGCCGCCGCCGCAATGGTCAGCGTCGGCACGAGCAGAAGTCTGCCCGCCACGGTGATCCACAGGGAGCGGGCCGCGCCCCTGAGTCCCTGCAGGGAGAAGGAGGCGCCCAGGATGAACAGGCACAGGGGCGTGGCGGCCCCGGCCACGGAGCCGAGGACGCTCTTGAGGGCCGAGACGCGGTAGAGATCCAGCCCCGTGAGCTTGACGATCAGGGCCAGGACCGTGGCGTCGATCAGCGGATTTTTCACGATGCCGCGCAGGATCTTCTTCGGGTCGGTCTTCTCCTTCCCGGCATAGGTCTCCAGCACCACCACGGCCAGCACATTAAACAGCGGCACCACCAGCGCGATCATCAGCGACACCATCCCGCTGCCCGCGTCCCCAAAGAGACTCTGCATCAGCGGCAGACTCAGCAGCACGAAGTTGGAGCGGAAGATGCCCTGGATCATCACGCCCCGGCGCTCCCGCAGGGGCTCCAGCCGATTCACGGCCAGGGCGGTCAGCAGCGTCACCAGCAGCACCGCAACCAGCATATAGACCGCAAGGCCCGCGTCGAAGGAGTCCTCCACGCTGGAGTCGTATACATTTTTGAAAAGCTGGGTGGCCAGAAACACCCGAAAGGCCACGCTGTTGAACTGGTTCAGCGCCGTCTCGCCCACCAGGCCCTTCCGCCGGACCAGCATGCCGACGGCGATGATGACAAAGCTGGGCAGCACCGCGTTGAGCGCGGCCGTCATGTTTTGCAGCATAGGAGATCATTCTTTCTCTCTGAGTTTGGATGGGGAAAGCCTATCACAAAAATACGGCCGGGGCAAGGGCGATTTGGTTTTTTCTTGACAAGGAGGCAGGCGCGTGCTACAGTATGTCTGCAACAAGTAAAAACGGGGTGCTGGCGTCAGAACAACGCCGAGAGGTCATGGGCCCGCGCAGAGCACAGCCCACAGCCCCATCGACCGCCGCCGTTGTTCTTCCTTTCCAAAACAAAGCAGGGGCTTTGTTTTGGGAGAGGGCATGACGAAGCTCTCCGTAACAACTGAAAACGGGGTGCTGAATTTTTTCGGCTGAGACGAGGTAAGGGAGCCTTGAAACCCGTGAACCTGATCCGGATAATGCCGGCGTAGGAAACAGAGCGCGTGATGCCGCAGGTTCGTTTTTTGAACCTGCGTTTTTTGCGCCGCTGTTTCCCCAAAAAACATCTGATTTGGGAGGAAACAGACATGAAAAAATCGAAACTCACTCTCCGCGCCCTGACCGAGGGCGCCGTCTTTGTGGCTGCGGCCCAGGTGCTCAGCATGATCAAGCTCTGGGAGATGCCCTGGGGCGGCAGCGTCACCCTGGCCATGGTGCCCATCCTGTTCTACGCGGTGCGCTGGGGCCTGACCCCCGGCCTGCTGGCGGCCTTTGTCTTCGGCGTGCTGCAGTTTACATTTGACGGCGGCTTTGCCATCGGCTGGCAGTCCATCATCGGCGACTATCTGGTCGCCTTCGCGGTGCTGGGTCTGGCGGGCCTGGCCCACGGCAAGAAGAACGGCATCTTCACCGGTACCCTCATCGGCGGCTTTGCCCGCTTCCTGGTACATTATGTGGTGGGAGCCACGGTTTGGGCTGAGTACATGCCCGACCAGTTCTTCGGCATGACCATGCACTCCCCCTGGTTCTACTCCTGCCTGTACAACCTGGCCTACATGCTGCCGAATATTGTCATCTGCCTCGTCGTCTTTGCCCTGATCAACAAGCCCCTGGGCAAGTACATCCGCGGTGAGGATCTGAAATAAACCCCACGCGGCGTTTTTCCACGCACAGGACGGATTGCCACGCCAGTGTTCGCACTGGCTCGCAATGACGGGGGCGTCAACATAATAAAAGATTTTTGTTGACAAATTGCAACCATCTCTATTATAATGGTCACTCGGCGGCCCCTGCCGCCGGGTGATTTTTTCGCCCTTTGTCAGTCAACTGCTTCGCCTGCCGCAAGGAGGGCGATGTTGAGTATCATGCGGGTCTGATGACCCGGAGAAAGGAGTGCACCTCATGCTTCGTACCTACCAGCCCAAAAAGCTCCAGCGCAAGAAAGAGCACGGCTTCCGCAAGAGAATGAAGACGGCCAACGGCCGCAAGGTTCTCGCCCGCCGCAGAGCCAAGGGCAGAGCCAAGCTCAGCTACTAAGGCGCACCGTGAACAGGTTCAGGGGAATAATTTTCAGGGCGGAGTGATCCGCCCTTTTGGTGCTTGTGCAGTTTCCGAAAAGGCGGGATAGCGTTGAATGCCAGGTATACCTTAAAAAAGAACAGCGACTTTCACCGCCTCTACGCCAAGGGAAAAAGCGCGGTCAATCCGTATCTGGTGGTCTACTGCCGGAAAAACCGGCAGGACCGGAACCGCTTCGGCTACACCGTGTCCGCAAAGCTCGGCCACGCCGTGGTGCGCAACCGCGTCCGGCGCCGGCTGCGGGAGATCGTGCGGCTCAACGGCGCGCGGCTCGTCCCCGGCTATGATGTGGTGATCGTGGCCCGCTCCCGCTGCGTGGATGCGGAGTACCGCAAGATGGAGGAGGCCTATCTCAAGGCGATCAAAAAACTCGGCCTGCTCCGGGAGACTTCGGAATGAAAACCCTGCTGCTCTATCTGATCCGCTTTTACCGCCGGCACATCTCCCCATACCGGCAGCCCTGCTGCCGCTTTACCCCCACCTGTTCCCAATACGCCATGGAGGCCATCGAAAAGTACGGCGCCCTGAGGGGCGGCTGGATGGCCCTCCGCCGCATCTGCTGCTGCCACCCCTTTTATCACGGGCGGCGCGGCGTCTACGACCCCGTACCATAGAATAATTAAAGGAGTCAACTATGGGCGAATTTATTTGCAGGATCTTTGCCTGGCCGCTGGTCAAGTTCTACGAGGCCACCGGCAGCTACGGTCTGGCCATCGTGGTCTTTGCCCTGATGGTCAACCTCATCATGACGCCCTTCATGGCCAAGAGCAAGAAGAGCATGATGCGCTCTTCCCGCCTGCAGCCCCAGATCCAGGAGCTGCAGAGACGGCATGAGGGGAATCCCCAGAAGCTGAACGCCGAGATGCAGAAGCTGTACCAGGAAGAGGGCGTCAACCCCATGTCGGGCTGCCTCTGGTCCCTGATCCCCTTCCCCATTCTCATCGCGCTCTATTCCGTTATCCGCCGTCCCATCACCCGCATGATGTTCGCCGCCGATTCCGTGGTGGACACCCTGAGGGAGTACATGACCACCATGGGCTGGTACGCCGCCTCCGGCGCGCGGGCTGACGCCTATGCCGAGGTCAAGCTGGCCAACCTTGCCCACCAGCACTGGGACGCTGTGAGCACCGACCTTGCCGGGAAGATCGACAAGCTGATGAACATCGATTTCAACTTCCTCGGCATCAACCTGGGCGAGCAGCCCACCGTCAGCACCCTGTGGCAGGGCCCGTACACCTGGGCCGCCATCGGTCTGTTCCTCATCCCCTTTATCTCCGCCGCGCTGAGCTACTTCTCCATGAAGATCTCTTCCGCCTCCAACCCCTCCACCGGTGACGCCCAGTCCGAGGCCACCATGAAGAGCATGAACCTGATGATGCCCCTGATGAGCATCTGGATCTGCTTTGTCATGCCTGCCGCCATGGGTGTCTACTGGATCGCCAACTCCCTCTTCGGCATGGCCCGCGACTATCTGCTCAACAAGATCTTCAAGAAGCAGATGGACGAGGAGGACAAGATCCGCGCCGCCAAGCGCGCCGAGCGGGACAAGGAGATGGAGGCCAAGAAGGCTGAGTACGAGCGCCTGAAGGCCGAGGGCAAGACCTCCGTCAACACCAACACCAGCAAGAAGAAGCTGCAGGCCAGCGAGAAGCAGAAGAGCGACGAGCGCAAGGCCGCCCTGGACCGCGCCGACCGCGCTGCCCGCCGCGAGCGCCTGGGCATCAAGGAGTATGAGAAGCCCGCCTCCCAGGTGGGCAACCGCCGCTATGCCAGAGGCCGCGCCTATGTGGCCGACCGCTTTGTGAATCCCGAGAACGCCGAGGCCGAGACTCTGGCCGCCGCGGAGGAATCCCTGGATGCCCCCGCCATCGACGAGATCGTGATCGAGGAGCTCCCCGCCGTGGAGGCCGCGCTCGATTCCGTCGAGGAGGCCGCGGCCGACGCCGCCGAAGCGCTTACCGAGGAGATCTCCGAAGAAGCGCAGGAACTAAAGGAATAACAGGAGAAGCATCGCTATGATCAAATATCTGGAAAAGACCGCCCGCACGGAGGACGCGGCCATTGCCGAGGCGCTCAAGGAGCTGGGGCTGGACCGGGACGACGTGTCGGTGGAGATTCTGGAGAGAGCCAAGTCCGGCTTCCTCGGCATCGGCGCCTCTCCCGCCCGCATCCGCGTCAGCTATGAGGCTCCGGACGAGCAGCCCGCTCCCGCCCCCGTGAAGGCCGAGACTCCCAAGGTGGAGAAGAAGGCCGAGCCCAAGGCAAAGCCCGAAAAGAAGGCCGAGGCCCCCAAGGCCGTCGTCAAGGCCGCGCCCGCCGATCCCAACGAGCCCGCCGAGTACGCCGAGATCCGCGCCTTCCTCTCCGGCCTGCTCGAGCGCATGGGCGTCTCCGCCGAGATGGAGATCTCTCCCCGTGAAAACGGCGGCGTGAACGTCAACCTCACCGGCAACGCCATGGGCGCCATCATCGGCAGACGGGGCGAGACCCTGGACGCCATCCAGCACCTGACCAACTATGTGGTCAACAAGAGCACGGAGAAGCATCTGCACATCTCCGTCGACGCCGAGGCCTACCGCTCCAAGCGGGAGGAGAGCCTGACGAAGCTGGCCGAGAAGATGGCGGAGAAGGCCATCAAGTACAAGCGCAGCATGGCGCTCGAGCCCATGAACTCCTATGAGCGCCACGTCATCCACACCGCGCTGCAGAACTACGAGGGCGTCACCACCAGCTCCACCGGCGTGGAGCCCAACCGCCGCGTCGTGGTCTCCTACGTCAGACCCGAGAAGCCCGACAACAAGCCCAAGAGCCGCGAGTGGGCCTGACGTCAGAGCAATGCCATAAGGTCACCTGCTTTCGCGCAGCAAAAGCAGGTCGACCGATGGCATTCCTCTTCCTCTCCAAAACGAAGTCGCTGCTTCGTTTTGGGAAACGGGGGAACAAGGAATGGCTTTGATTTTTCGCTCCGCGAAATTGCTCTTGCAATACCGCGGCGTTTGTAGTACCATGCAAAGCGAAATATGAATGTACAAGCTGTGCGCATGTACACCGGAGGTTTGAACATGATTTTTGAGAATGTCAGAGACGCTCTTGCCCAGCAGTTTGAGGTGGACCCGGATTCCATCACCATGGATACCAACCTGATCGACGATCTCGGCGCCGACTCTCTGGATGTGGTCGAGCTGATCATGTCCCTGGAGGATATGTTCGGCATCTCCATCACCGATGAGGACGCGGCCCAGCTCTATACCGTCAGCCGCATCGTCGAGTACCTCGAGAAGCTGCAGTAAAGCCAAACATCAAAAACGGGAACCTTTTCGGAGGTTCCCGTCTCGTTTTTTCCGGTCTCTTTTTGTTGACGCTTTTTGCCCTTCCGGCTATAATGGGGACAGAATACCGCGGAAAGGGGCGACGCGACCGCTATGCTGTTTGTTGTCTACCTGCTCCTTCTGGCGGGCTGGCTGTGCGTCAGCTGGTTTGCCGCCGGGGAGTTTTACAAAATCGCCGAGGACAAGGGCTACCACGGGAAGAAGTACTTCTGGTGGTGTTTTCTGGCGCCCCCGGTGGGGCATCTGATGGTCGTCGCCATGCCGGACCGGGCCCGAAATCAGCAGGCCGTGGTCAACGACGACCTGCCGGAGCTGTAACTGCATACGCGAAAACGCGCCGCTTTTGCGGCGCGTTTTTTGCGTGTTTTTATTCTTCCGCCTTGGCTGTGGCGGCGTCCTCTTCGTCGATGCGCGCCTTGACGGCAGCGATGCGCCTGTCCAGCTCCGGGTCCTGCCAGGCCCGCTCGGCGTAGTACCGCTCCTGGGCCAGACAGTAGCGCTCGTAGAGCCTGGGGTTCTGCTTCCGCATGCGCTCCTTGCGGGCTCTTCGCCTGCGGATGAAGCGGGTCAGCACCTCGTCCGGGGCGTCGATCAGCCGCCGCTCCAGCTCCAGGTGGTGGTGCATGATGCGCTCAAGCAGCTTGTCCACCTGCTCGGAGTCGCCGTTCTCCTCCAGGTGCAGGGCCAGCAGGTTGAGGAAGGCGTCCTCGTCCGCCGGGGCCCAGTAGCCGTCGGAGAAGCGCAGCTCCTCGTCGTAGAGGCTCTCGTTGTCGTCCACGGTGTTGGCCCGGAGAAAGCGCTTGGCGGTCTCCCGGGCGAAGGCGTCCAGGCTCTTGTCCGCCCCCTTGCCGAAGGCCCATTCGTACTCGGACAGGTTCAGCTGCGGCAGGGGCTTGTCCTCGGGCACGGCCTCCAGGGGGTAGGGCTTGTGGATGCCCGCGGCCTCCAGCGCCAGGGGGATGGTGCGGTAGACCGCGCCGTGGTAGATCAGCTCCCCGGCGCCCATGGCCCGCAGCTGGTCGTTGAGCTGGCCCACGTGGCCGGCCAGATACAGGCGGCGGCCCTGACTCTGCAGCTTGTGGGAGATCAGCAGCAGGCGCTCGGCCGCGGTCACGTCCAGACTGCCGATGCCGGCCGAGTCCACGATCACGATCCGGGTGTCCTCCTTCACGGCGGCGAGCAACTCCTCCTGGAAGCGGTCGATGTTGGCGTAGAAGAGCGCGCCCGTGAAGCGGTAGATCACCACCTCGGGGATGGGGGCGGCGCCGTAGCGGCGGTCCAGGGGGTGGAAGGCGTCGTCCACGGCGTCATAGCCCACCAGGCTGGACGGCGGCGCGGAGGAGCGCTTGATGAACACCACCGCGGACAGGGCTACGCCCACCGCCACGCCGTAGACCGTGCCGAAGAGCAGCACCGCGAAGAAGGCGGCGTAGAAGATGAACCACTCTTTCCAGTCGGCCTTGCGCAGCTTTCGGGCCAGGTGAAATTCCAGCGTGCCGATGAGGGCGGAGATGACGATGCCCGTCAGCACCGGCACCGGCAGCCAGGCGATAAAGCCCGTGCCGAAGAAGAGGATTCCCAGCATGGCAAAGCCCGCCACGATGCTCATGAGCTGGGAGGAGACGCCGAACTGGTCGGCGATGCCGCTGCGGGAGATGCTGCCGTTGACAGGCAGACAGCCGAAGAGGGCGGAGGCGAAGTTGCCGGCGGCGTAGGCCATCAGCTCCCGCCGGGGGTCGATCCTGTCGTCGTGGGCCATGGCGAAATTGTTGGTGGCAAGCAGCGTCTCCGAGGTGATGACCACCGCTACCGTCAGGCACGGCATGGCAAGCTGCCGCGCAAGCGTGCGCAGCAGCAGCGCGTCCGGCAGCTTCGGCAGCGGCAGTCCCGCTGCCACCGCCGGCAGGAGCCTGACGCCGTACTGCTGCAGATTCAGGAGTCTGGACGCCAGGGCCCCCAGCAGCATCAGAATCACGCTGGTGGGGATGCGGGGGTCGATCTTCTTGCTGACCAGGATCAGAATCAGCGTGCCCGCCCCCAGCGCGAAGCTCAGCGGGTGGAAGAGGGAGAGCTGCTCCGCGATGTGGCGGAAGAGTTCCAGCCCCTCCCCGGCCCCGGCGCTGCCGCCGAAGAGCTTGGGCAGCTGCATGAGGATGATGGTGGAGCTGATGCCGGTGATGAAGCCGCCCATGACCGGGGCGGAGATGTACTTGAGCAGGGTGTTGGCCTTGAACAGCCAGAACAGCAGCAGCCAGCCTGTTGTGATCAGGGTGATCACCGGCACGGCGGCGATGGCCTCCGGCGACTCCGGGGTGATCTTCAGCGTCACAAGGATGGCCCCCACCAGCGCCGCGGGCGCGGCGTCCACGCCGAAGACGAAGCGCGGCGAGGAGGTGAGAAGGCCGTAGACCAGGATCGGCAGCACGGAGCCGTAGAGCCCGTAGACCGGGGGCAGCCCCGCGATCTGGGAATAGCCCATGGAGATGGGGATGGAGATCAGCGCAACCACCAGACCGATCAGGCTGTCCCGCAGGGGCCTGGCATTTTGAAACTGCTGCATGGAAGCATCTCCTTTCAGAAAATAAGGTGCGGCCCGGAAACAGGGCCGCACCGATACGCTGCGAAGGTATTACATCTTTTCCGGTGCGGTGACGCCGATGACGGAGAGCGAGATGGCGATGACGCGGCGCACGCAATCGGCAAGCAGGAGCCGGGCCTCCAGCACGCCCTCCTCCGCGCCCTTGATGCGGCAGACGGTGTAGAAGCGGTGGAAGCGGGCGGCAAGCTCGGTGACGTACTTGTTGATGCGGCTGGGGTCGTAGTCCCGGGCGGCCAGGCGGATCTCCTCCGGCAGGGCGGCCAGCTGCTTGATCAGCTCCTTCTCCGTCTCGTCGGTGAGCAGGGCGGCGTCCACGGTTCCGGCCTCGGGCACGGCATGGCCGTCGGCGGCCAGGGCTGCGAGCAGCGTGCAGATGCGCGCGTGGGCGTACTGGACGTAGTAGACCGGGTTTTCGTTGTCCTGGCGCTGGGCCAGCTCCAGGTCAAAGAGCACCGGGGACTCGGGTCTGGAGTTGAAGAAGTAGCGGGCGGAGTCCACGGGGATGTCGTCAAGCAGGTTCGTGAGGCTGATGGCCTTGCCGGTGCGCTTGGACATGCGCACCTCCTGCCCGTCGCTCATGAGCTTGACCAGCTGCATCAGCACGATCTGCAGCCGGTGCTCACCGTCGAGCCCCAGGGCGTCCAGCGCCCCTTTGAGCCGGGCGACGTGGCCGTGGTGGTCGGCGCCCCAGACGTTCACGGCCACATCGAAGCCGCGCTTTTCCAGCTTGTTGCGGTGGTAGGCGATGTCGGCGGCAAAGTAGGTGTAAAAGCCGTTGGCGCGTCTGAGCACGTCGTCCTTGAGCTCGAGCTTGTCGATCTCCTCCTGCTTCTTGCCGGCCTTGAGCAGGTTCTCCGTGAGGATCTGGGCGGTCTTGAGCCAGAGCGCCCCGTCCTTTTCATAGGTGTAGCCCCGGTCGGTGAGCTTCTGGACAGAGTCGGCCACATAGCCGCTGTCATGCAGGGAGCTCTCAAAGAACCACTCGTCGTACTCCACGCCGTAGCGCTTGAGATCGGACTGCATCTTGGGGATGTTCCGGTCCAGTCCGAAGCGGGCCATGGCCGCGTGGCGCTCGGCCACGTCCTTATTCAGATAGCTCTCGCCGTGCTCGTCATAGAAGGCTTTGGCCAGCTCCTTGATGTCCTCGCCGTGGTAGCCGTCCTCGGGGAAGGCAACCTTGTCCTCGCCCAGGATGAGCTGCTGGTAGCGGGCGTCGATGGAGGAGGCGAACTTCTCGATCTGGTTGCCGGCGTCGTTGACGTAAAACTCACGCCAGACGTCATAGCCCGCGCGGTCGAGCACGCTCGCCAGCGCGTCGCCCAGCACGCCGCCGCGGGCGTTGCCCATGTGCATGGGGCCCGTGGGGTTGGCGGAGACAAACTCCACCATCAGGCGCTTGCCGTGCCCCTCGTCCACGCGGCCGTAGTCCGCGCCCTCTCCGGTGACAGCGCCCAGCACGTCGGCGTACCAGGCGGGGGAGAGGCGGAAATTGATAAAGCCGGGGCCGGCCACCTCGACGGAGGAAAACCAGCTGCCCTCAAGATCGAGGTTTTCGATCAGAGCCTCGGCGATCTTCCGGGGCGCCATGTGCAGGGCGCGGGCCCCGGCCATAGCGTGGTTGGCGGCGTAGTCGCCGTTGGAGGTGTCCTTGGGGATCTCCACCGTGCCGGAAAGCACGGCGCCGGCGGGCAGCTGACCCTTCTCCACGGCCTTTGCGCAGGCCGCGGCCAGCAGGGCGTTTACGCTGTCCTTGGCGTTCTGAATCATGTTAGCCATCTTTTGTTCTCCTATATTGAAGCAATTTGTTTCTGCAGTTTGACCTCCACCCGGAAGATATTCCGGGTGACAAAGGCGTGCTCGAGATCCAGCACGTAGTCGATCTCCATCTCGCCGCCCTGCTCGTCAAAGCGGAAGAGGATGCGGCGGGTGTCGATGTGCATGGTGGCCGAACCCACCGGGGTGTCGTAGAGGAAGGCGTTCTTCTCCCCCTGCTTGAAGATCATCCGGCTGGTGACGGTCCCGTCCCGGTCCACGACCACCTTGTCGGCGAAGATCATGAGACTGGTGCGGGTGCCCTCCATGCCCGTGACCTCGCTCTCCAGATAGGTCACGCAGGCCACCTCACCGTCGAAGCTGTACAGCCCCTCGGTGACAAAATCGATGGAATCCTCATCCTCGTCCGCAAAGTTTCGGCTGAGGATGGATATGACGACGTCTTTCATCATGTCTTTACAGCTCCATGGGGGCCAGCTCAACGGCGCGAACAGGTCCCAGATCCAGATATTTCGAGGCAAAGGCGTCAAAGTGTGCCGTCTCGCAGCTGACGAAAAAGCGCGCCGTGCCCGTCTCCCGGTCGGCGCAGAGACCGTCCCGTACCAGTCTGTCCCGCAGGGCGCGGGCGCCGCAGTCGGCGGCGGAGAGCAGCGGCACGTCCCCCAGGTAATCCCGAATGGTGTCTTCGATGATGCCGTAGTGCGTGCAGCCGAGCAGCACCGCGTCCAGGGCCTTCCCACGCAGGGGGGCGAGGGCGCGCTCCACGGCGTCTGTCAGCACCGGGTCCGAGCGGTCGATATGCCCATGCTCGATCATGGGGGCAAACTCCGGGCAGGCCAGACCGATGATCTCACGCCCCGGGCAGCGCGCGCACAGCGGCTCGGTGAACTGGCCGCTGGCAATGCTGGCGGCGGTGGCGATCACGGCCAGGGGCTTTTCCCCCGGCAGGGCGGCCATGGCCTCCACCGCGGGGTAAAGCACGCCGCAGGCGGGGACGGGGTAGGCCTCCAGCACCGTGTGGGCGGCGGAGGAGATGGTGCCGCAGGCGGCGAGGATGGCCTTGACGCCGAAGGACGCGAGAAAGTCCATGTCCTGCCGGGCGATGCGGCAGAGCTCTTCCTGCGGCCGGGGCCCGTAGGGCATACGGCCCGTGTCGGCAAAGAACACGAGATCCTCCTCCGGCAGCAGACGCCGCAGCGCCTTGAGCCCGGTGAGTCCGCCGATGCCGGAGTCGTAGATTCCGATGGGTCTGTTGTCCATGTGCGCTCCTGTTCCCGCAAAGTGTCCGCAAAACGTGTACCAGCTTAATATAACCCAAAGCCGGGCGCAGTTCAAGAAAAATTTGTTTGCTTTCCCGGTGGAATTGGCCGAAGGAATCTGCTATAATAATATAGTTATCAACCGTTATGCTTCCGCATCGCGCGGCAGGGAGGGATCTCAATGAACATCGAACTGAGTGAAAAGGAATTTCGTCGGCTGCTGGATCTGGTCTATGTGGGCAACTGGATCCTCAACTCCGCCCGGGGGGACGACCGCTTTGAGGACTACGACCTTTTGCAGGAGAAGATGTTCGCCCTGGCCCCGGAGCACGGGATGAAGTCCCTGGTGCAGCGCTGGTACGGCCATGTCTTCCCCTCCCAGGCCTATGAGGACGGCGGCATCCACGAGGCGATCGCCGACTATGAGGACGCGGTGTTCTACAACATCCTGGCCGAGGAGCTGGCCCGGCGCGATTTGGGGCTGGAGGACTCCGACCCCGAGGACTTCACGGAGCTGTCCGCCCGGATGGAGGAGTACCTGACGGAGTTTGACAAAAACGGCCTGAACACCATCAATATCGATTTGTAAAAAAGAGGCGCAATTTTGAACAACGAACTGACCAGAGAAGACATCAAGAAGATGCAGGAGGAGCTGGATTACCGGAGACTGGAGCTGATGCCCGGCCTCATCGAGGAGGTCAAGCGCACGCGGGCCTTCGGGGATCTCAGCGAGAACTTTGAATACAAGGCGGCCAAGCAGGCCCAGAACAAAAACCGCAGCCGCATCCGCTATCTGGAGAACATGATCAAGTCCGCCCATGTGATCTCCGACCGCTCTGCCGCGGACGAGGTGGGGCTGTTTGACAAGGTGGAGATCTACATCCCCGAGGACGACGAGACCCAGGTCATCCAGGTGGTGACCACCGTGCGCACCGACCCGAGAAAGGGCCTGATCAGCAAGGAGTCCCCCTTCGGCAAGACCGTGCTGGGCAAAAAGGTGGGGGACGTGATCACCGTCCACGTCAGCGAGTCCTACAGCTACGAGGCGGAGATCCGCTCCATCACCAAGGAGAAGGACGACGGCTCCGTCCCCCTGCTGGGGTACTGAGCACGTTCCAGGCCCTGCGTGCAAGTGAGACTTCCCTTACGGCAAAAATCACGTCATTGCGAACCAACGCGACGCGCGGGAAGCGTGCGACGCGATCCTTGCTTGCCAGTGACCGAAGTCACTGGTGTGGCAATCCGTATCTCCGCCATTCTACGAAAGAGTGTACCCATCCATGTTTCAAGGCTTCAGCGAAAAAACCGGCGCGTTCCTCTGGGAGCTTGCCTTCAACAACGAGCGGCCCTGGTTTCTTGCGCACAAGCAGGATTTTGAGGACGAGGTGAACACCCCCTTCAAGGCCCTGGCCGCCGACACCTTTGACCGCTTCTCCGCCCGCTTCCCGGACTTTGAGGGACGGGTACACGTCTCCCGCATCTACCGGGACGCCCGGCGGCTCTTTGGCCGCGGGCCCTACAAGGACCACCTGTGGTTTACCGTCAAGTCCAGCCGCATCGCCCACGAGGGGCCGGATTTCTGGTTCATGCTGGAAAAGACGGGCTACGGCTTTGGCCTGGGCTTCTGGTCGGCCTCCCCCGGCCAGATGGAGGCCTTCCGCAAGGCGGTGGAGGCAAACCCCGCCCGCTTCAAACGCATCGCCGAAGGCGTGGCGCGCAAGGGCTTTGCCCTCGGCGGCGAACCCTACAAGCGGCCCAAGAAGGACTTTGGAGACAAAGTGCTCAACGACTGGTGCAACCGCAAGTGGCTGATGACGGAAAAGAACTTCGACCACGGCGGCGCGGAATACACCCCGGCCCTGCCGCAGATCGTGGCCGATGCCTTCGGGGAACTGATGCCCCTGTATGAATACCTGCTGGAGGTCTATCTCTCCTGTCCGGAGGAGGACCGAGAGCGCTGAGAAAGGAGACGCGCCATGTCCGCACCCCGCGTGGCCATCATCATACCCGCCTATAACGCGGCGGACGATATCGAGGCCTCGGTGCGCAGCATCCTGGGACAGAGCGTCGGGGACTTTCTGCTGCTTGTGGTCAACGACGGCTCGACCGACCAGACCGGGGAGATCCTGGCGCGCCTTGCCGCGGAGGATGCGCGTCTTGTGCCGATCACCGTTGCAAACGGCGGCCCGGCCAGGGCACGGAACCTCGCCCTGGATTGGGTGCCGGCGGGGACGGAGTATCTCATGTTCTGCGACGCGGACGACGAACTGGCCCCCGACGCGCTGGCATACGCTTTGGAAAAGGGCAGCGGCGCGGATCTGGTGCTGATGGGCTTTTCCATCCGAAACCCGGACTTGAGCCGCTCCGATTACTGCGAGCCGGAGCAGCGCCTCACGCCCGAGACCCTGGGCCCCGCCCTCGGCAGACTCTACAAGGCCAATCTTCTCAACCAGGTCTGGGGCAAGCTCTACCGGGCGCCTCTGGTGCTGGAAAACGGCCTGCGCTTTCTGGACTACCGCTGGGGCGAGGATCGGCTGTTTATCTACGACTGCCTGGAACACGCGCAGAGCGTGGCGGTGCTGCCCGACTGTAAATATACCTATGTCATGCACCGGGGCGAGAGTCTCATCACCCGCTATTACGACAAAAAGCCGGAGGTCTGCCTGCTGTCCGACAAGAGGATGCAGGAGCTCTGCCGGCGCTTCGGCGTGACGGAGGAGGGGGACTTCCGCTACATGTTCATGAAGTCCATCTTCTCGTGCCTGACCACCCTCTACGCCCCCAACTGCCCGCTCTCAGGGAAGGAAAAGCGCGCGGAGATCCGACGCATCATCCGAAACGGGCAGGTGGTCTCCCGCAGCCGGGAGGTCTTCGGCGGCCCTGCGGTCAAGCTCCTCTGCGCGGTGATCCGCACCGGGAACGTGACGCTCAACGCCCTGTGCTTCCGCCTCGTGGCCTTTGCCGGCAAAGCCGCCCCGAGACTTTTCACAAAACTCAAACACAAAAAATAAAGAACCGGAGCGCAGGCAAACGTGCCTGCGCTCCGGCTCTTTGGGCGGTGCAAAACAGATCGGCCCGCAAAGCCTCCCTTTGGATAAAGGGAGGTGGCGCGCAGCGCCGGAGGGATGGAAAAGCAAACGCGCCTTCGATCCCCCACCGCCTTCGGCGGAGCCCTCTTTAGGCAGGGGGGGTCAACGCGACGCGCGGGAAGTGTGCGGCGCGATCCTTGCTTGTCAACGCGACGCGCGGGTAGCGTGCGACGCGATCCTTGCTTGTCATAAACGGGAGGCCCAAGAGCCTCCCCTACGGATAGGAGCTTGGAATCCTCTGTAGGGGAGGGGCTTGCCCCTCCCGGCAAGGCCGGGGCGGAATCCCCCGCACAGGCGCGGCGAATTCGTATGCTTGTGCGTTTTCGCCGTACCTTTCTCAAATAAAAACGCCTCACCGCCGGGCGGCCACAAGGGTCGCCCCTACGGTGTGGGAGCAGGATTGTGTGTAGGGGCGGCTATCAGCCGCCCGCGTTCCTTGCCCCTCCCGCATAAACAAAACGCCCGCCGGGGATCATGCGATCCCCGGCGGGCGTTTGCGCGCTGTCTTATTCCTCGGTCTCCGGCTCCTCGCCGTCTCCGGCGTCCTCGCCCAGATCAAACTCCAGCAGCTCCCCGCAGTTGGGGCACTGGATGGAGCCCTCCTCCAGGGTCTCCTCGTCGAAGCTGATCTCCTCCCCGCAGACGGGGCAGGTGGCGTCATAGATCACGCCGTCGTAGCTGGGGTCGGGATCGTCCGCCGCGTCCTCGTCGTCCGCTTCCGCAAGACGGGGGCAGCAGCCGGCGCAGCCAGGCCGGGGGGAATCGTCCTCGTCATAGTCCTCGAAGTCCTCCGCGTCGTCCAGGTCGAAGACCGTCTCCTCCAGATCGCTCAGCTCCTCGGCCAGGGCGTCCAGCGCCTCGGCGTGGCCGAGACCGGATTCCTGAAGGTCCTCAATCTCGTGCGCCATGTCGGCCAGCAGATCGTTGAGCGCGGCCCAGAGCTTGCCCTCCTTGGACTGGGGGTCAATGCCGAGCCCCTCGGTCAGACCCTTCAAATACGCTGCCTTTTCCACAACTGTCATGTTGATAACCTCCAGTTCTCGAATCGTTCAATCACCTTGTATAAAAAACGGGGAGACCGCGGCCTCCCCGTTTTTCTCTTGTCCGAAGATTAGGCTCTGGACAGATACTCGCCGGTGCGGGTGTCGATCTTGATCTTCTCGCCGCGCTCGATGAAGAGGGGCACCTTGATCTCGGCGCCGGTCTCGACGGTGGCGGGCTTGGTGGCGTTGGTGGCGGTGTTGCCGGCAAAGCCGGGGTCGGTCTCGGTGACCTCAAGCTCCAC
Source organism: uncultured Eubacteriales bacterium (assembly GCA_900319835.1). Next base: position 42,065 of record ONPY01000016.1, read on the forward strand.
GAAGAAGGGGGGCTCCACGTTGAAGACCTTGCCCTTGTAGGAGTAGATGGTGCACTCCATGTTCTCCTTGACAAACTTGAAGTTGTCGTTCAAAACGGAGGCGTTGACCGGCTCCTGGTCATAGGTCTCGGGGTTCATGAAGTAATAGAGATCGCCGTCGTTGTACAGGTACTCCATGGTCATGCGGTCAACGGTGGCATTCTCGAACTTCGCAGTGGGGTTGAAGGAAGTTTCGGTCACGGCGCCGGTGATGACGTTCTTCATCTTGGTGCGGACAAAGGCCGCGCCCTTGCCGGGCTTGACGTGCTGAAACTCGACGACCTGCATCACCTGGCCGTCCATCTCAAAGGTGACGCCGTTTCTGAAATCGCCAGCAGTAATCATAAAAAGGGACCTCCCGAAAGAAAGATTAAAAGATAAATACAGTTATCTCAGATATTTTACAGGATATGCGCGCATTTTGCAAGTACTATTTATTTCGTGTGGAGTCCGGAGTTTAGAGTTATGGGGTGCCTGCGGCACATTCGATTCCGATCCCTCCGCCTCGCTCCGCTCGGCACCTCCCTTTCCAAAGGGAGGCATTTCGTATGGCCCCCTTTGTGAAAGGGGGCTGTCAGCAAAGCTGACTGGGGATCGGACGCATTCACGCCGCACCCCACAGAATTCACAGCACGATCAGTTCCGTCTTCGGGGCCCTGGTGATGACCTCGGCGCCGTCTTCACGGATGATCATGACGTCCTCGATGCGCACGCCGAATTTCCCGGGCAGGTAGATGCCGGGCTCGGCGGAGGACAGGCAGCCCGCGGGCATGGGCACGTTGCCGGAGGGCCCGGCGATGGGCCACTCGTGGATGTCCAGGCCCAGGCAGTGGCCGAAGCCGTGGCCGAAGTATTTGCCGTAGCCCGCGTCCGCGATGACCTTGCGGGCCGCGCCGTCGATGTCCTTGCCCAGCACCCCGGCCTTCGCCGCGGCGATGCCGGCAAGCTGGGCTTTGAGCACCACGTCGTAGACGTTCTTCATCTCGTCAGTGGCGTGTCCCACCGCCACGGTGCGGGTCATGTCGGAGCAGTAGCCGTCCTTGAGGGAGCCGAAGTCCATGGTCACAAAGTCGCCCTCGCGGATGATCTCGTCGCCCGGCACGCCGTGGGGCATGCTGGTTTTGGCGCCGGTGACGACGATGGGGTCAAAGGAGTTGCCCTCGGAGCCGTGGCGCAGCATGCGGTAGACCAGCTCCGCCGCGACCTCCCGCTCGGTCATGCCGGGGCGGATGATGTGCAGAGTCTCCTCCAGCGCGGCCTCGCTGATGCGCTGGGCGCGGATCATGGAGGCGATCTCCTCCTCGCTCTTGACGGCGCGCAGCCGTGTGAACAGATCTCCCGCGGGCAGGAGCTTCATCCCCAGGCGCTTCTCCCAGCTGAGATAGCCGGCGTGGCTGAGCTTTTCGTCCTCGGCGGCGAGCTTCTCGGCGCCCATTTCGCCGATGGCCTCCTTCAGCCGCGCGGTCAGGGGGTGCTCCCGGTCAAAGAGCCGGACAGAGACAAGCGCGTCCGCGGCCTTCTCCGCGGCCTCGATGTAGCGGGAGTCGGTGATCAAAAAGGCCTTCTCCCGGCCCACCAGCACGGCGCCGTCGGTAAAGGGAAAGCCCGCGGCGTAGCGCTGGTTCTTCTCGTCGGTGACCAGCACGGCGTCCAGGTTCAGTCTGACCAGTTCTTCACGGATTCTTGCGATGTTGTTCATGTGTTTTTTATGTCCTTTCTATGTTGAAGCATGGGAAACTCACAATAAAGCGCGAGCCCTGCGGCTGGTTGGGGCCGACCGCAATGCTGCCGCCGTGGGCGCGGACCGCGTCGTGTACGATGCTGAGCCCCAGACCGCTGCCCCCGGCCTCCCGGGAGCGGGCTTTGTCCACCCGGTAAAAGCGGTTGAAGATGTTGAAGCGCTCGCTCTCCGGGATGCCGACGCCCGTGTCCTCCACGGTAAAGACCACGGTCTCCTCCGCGGCGTGGAGCGTCACGTTCACCGTGCCGCCGGGCAGGTTGTATTTGATCGCGTTTTCGATCAGGTTGAAGACGATGTGGAACATGTCGTCCACCGTGGCCAGCACCACACAGCCGTCGTCGAGAAAGCTCGTGATGCGCACCTCGCGCTCGCTGGCCAGCGGCCGCAGCAGCGCCAGCGCATCCAGCGCCACCTGCTTGACGTCCACCGGCTCGGGCACCACCTGGATGTCGTCGTCCAGGCGGGAGAGGGCCAGCAGCTTTTCCGTGGTGCGCTGCAGCCGCTCGGCCTCGTTGCCGATGTCGGTGACAAACTCCCGGATGGTGCCGACGTCCATGTTCTCGGTCTGCACAATGCTGTCGGAGAGCAGGCGGATGGAGGCCAGCGGGGTTTTCAGCTCGTGGGAGGCGTCGGCCACAAACTGCTGGCGCTGGCGCTCGGTGTCCTCCAGGCGCTCGGTCAGCTCGTTGAACTCGTTGCCCAGCTCCGCCAGCTCGTCCGTGCCGGAGGTCTGCATCCTGTGGCGGTAGTTGCCGCCGGCCACGATGCGCATCGAGGCCGACAGCTCCTGAAACTTGCGCAGCACCGTGCCGGAGTAGAAGGCGGCCATCACGAGGGCCGCAGCCGCGATGATGAGACTCACCGTGCGGATCTGAAACTGCATCCGGTGCAGGATGTCGCCGCGCTCGGCGTCGGTCTCATGCAGGTAGACGGCGCCGGTGATGGTGCCCTGGGCGGAGACGGGGATGACGTAGCTGGAGAGAAAGCCGTCCTCCCGCAGGGCGGAGCGGAACACCGTCTTGCCGCCGAGGGCGGTCTCCAGGTCGCCCGTCAGCTCCTCGCCGCTGCCGGAGTCGTAGACCACCCGGCCCTCGAGATCGGCGTAGGTGACCCGGTCGTAGTCCCGCACATCCAGCAGGCGCAGCACCTCCGCCACACTCTCCTCGTCCGGGTGCGACAAACCCGCCAGGGCCGAGGCCAGGGTGAGGGCCCTGCTCTCCATGGAGCGCTCCTTTTCCTGGTACACCGCGTCCCGCGCCGAGACGTAGGGGTAGAGGTTCAGCAGCAGCAGCAGTATCAGCAGCAGCATCCCGATGAAGGAGAAGAAGCGGAAGCGGATGCTGCCGGTATTGATCCAGCGTTTCATCTTATACGCTCAGATAGTAGCCCACGCCCCACTTGGTCATGATGTGCTGCGGGCGGGCCGGGTCGAGCTCCAGCTTTTCACGCAGGCGGCGCACATGCACATCCACGGTGCGGGTATCGCCCAGGTAGTCGTAGCCCCAGACCAGATCCAGCAGGTTTTCCCGGGAGTAGACCTTGCCGGGGTTCTTCATCAGGAAGAGCATCAGGTCAAACTCCTTCATGGTCAGCTCCACGCTCTCCCCGTTTTTGTAGGCGTTGCGGCTCTGCTCGTCCAGGGAGATGTGCCCGCAGTGGAGCGCGGCGCTCTCCTTTTCGGCGGGCGCGGCGATGGAGGCCCGGCGCAGCAGGGCCCGCACCCGGGCCTTGAGCTCCAGGATGTTGAAGGGTTTGGTGACGTAGTCGTCCGCCCCGGATTCAAAGCCCATCAGCTTGTCCGCATCCTCACTGCGGGCGGTCAGCATGATGATGGGCACGGTGGAAAAGCTGCGGATCTCCTGGCAGGCCTGCAGCCCATCCTTCTTCGGCATCATCAGATCCAGAATGATCAGATCGTAGCTCTCGCCGCGGGCCATGCTGACGGCGCTCTCCCCGTCGTAGCAGGCGTCCACGGTGTAGCCCTCGTTTTCCAGGTTGAATTTGATGCCCTTGACCAGGAGCTTTTCGTCGTCGACAACAAGAATTTTCATAGGTTTACTCCGTTTTTCGGTGGCGGTGGACGGCAGGGGACAAGATTCTTGCTTTTTCGCCAGAGAGTCGGTATAATGTAATATACGACTGTTTCAGCGGGGAGCGCGATTTCCCGAGCCGAGGCTTTGCCTTTGCCTGTATCATACCATTATTCCTGAGAAAACGGGAGAGCAAAATGAAAAAATTCCGAATTTTTCCCCTTGTCCTGATCTTCTGCCTGATCCTGAGCGCGGCCGCGCCCGGGGCTCTCGCGCTGGAGGCGCCGGAGCTCAACGGCAAGGCCGCCGTGCTGGCGGACTTAAACTCGGGCAAGGTTCTCTACGCGTATAACGAAAACGAGGAGCGGGCCCCCGCCAGCCTCACCAAGGTCATGACCGTGCTGCTGGCGCTGGAGGCGCTGGACGCCGGCCGCATCAGCCTCACCGACATGGTCACCGCCCAGGACGACTGCCGCCAGGGCATGGAGGACGACTCCAGCACCTCCGGCATCGTGCCGGGCATGCAGGTGTCGGTGAAGGATCTGCTCTACTGCGCGCTGCTCCAGTCGGCAAACGAGGGCTGCAACATCCTCGGCCGGTATCTGGCCGGCAGCATCTCCGGCTTTGTCGAGCAGATGAACCAGAAAGCCGAGGCCCTGGGCTGCACCCACACGCACTTTATGAACACCAACGGCCTGCCTGCCGAGAACCACTACAGCTCGGCCTATGACCAGTACATCATCTTTGCCGAGGCCTTGAAGTACCCGCTGTTCATGGAGATTTCCAACACCACCTCCTACCTGCCGGAGAACAGCGCCATCAACGCCGGCGAGCCCATCGGCAACTCCAACGCCCTCATCAACATCACCTCCATCTACTCCAACGGCGGCCGCTATCTCTACGAGGGCGCGGCCGGCGGCAAAACCGGCTACACCCGCGCCGCGGGCTACTGTCTCATCTCCACCGCCCGGCGGGACGACGTCCGGCTGCTGGCCGTGGCCATGGGCTGCGACGGCGCGCTCAACGCCCAGATCGAGGACTACTACAACTTCATCGACAGCCGCACCCTCTACGACTGGGGCTTTGACAACTTCTCCTACCGCACGCTGCTGACCACCAATGAGGTGGTGGAGCGGCAGGAGGTGGAGATGGCCGACGAGGACGCCGCGGCCATGCTCAAGCCCGCCGACGAGATCCGCGCCCTGGTGCCGAACGAGCTCACCGATGAGAGCATCCGCCGCGAGGTCGTGCTCTATAACGAGACGCTGCAGGCCCCGCTGTCCGCCGGGTCCGTGCTGGGCGAGGTGCGCATCTGGGCCGACGGGGAGCTGCTGGGCAGCACCAAGCTCATCAACTCCTCCGCCATTGAGCTTTCCCGCAACGCCTTCCTGACCAACCGCCTGACGGAGCTTCTCTCCAAGGGCTGGGTGATCGCGCTCCTCTCGGTGCTGCTGCTGTTTGCGATCTTGTATATCATCCTGGTCTCCCGCTACCGCAGGCTGCGCAAGATGCACCTGAGAGAGCGCAAGCGGGCCGAGGCCCGCCGCCGGGAGCAGGAAAAGACCAAGCCCACGAGGATCGAGTACGATCTCAACAATGCCGCCGACCGCTTTGACTTCTCCGCCGAGATGAGCGAGATCTTCGACGAGGAGAAGAAATAATTCCAAAAAACAAGGCCGCGCCCACCGGGCGCGGCCTCAAGTTGTAGGCAAACTTCAAATAGAGCGTCATTCCGAGACAGTGCGCACACTGTCGTGGGAATCCGTTCTCCGGTGAAATGTTAGGAAACTTAAGCCTGTCGGGGAATACGGATTGCACCCGCAGGGCGTACACCACACCAGCGACTTCGGTCACTTAAGCGAGCATCCAAATCTTTGATTTGGCTAACGCGAGCTTACACCTCAGGCGGGTTCGCAATGACAGGAAACGAACTTTGTCTAC
>ONPY01000030.1 GCA_900319835.1 uncultured Eubacteriales bacterium
GGGTTTTGTCTACAACCAGGAAAAGGGCCGCTGGGACAATGTGGCCGGGGTCAACATCACCCTGGGCCTGCCCATCATCCGGGCTTCCGTGGACCACGGCACCGCCTTCGGCCACGCCCACCAGGGCCTGGCAAATCCCATCAGCTTGAAAAACGCCATCGATTACGCGGCGGCCTTTGCCATCCATCGCTGAGGGAGGGACAAGATGAACAGATGCTTTATCGTGGCCGATGACTTCACCGGCGCCAACGATACCGGCGTGCAGCTGACGCGCCGGGGCTTTCGCACCAAGGTGGTGCTGGACCCTGCCGGGGTTTTGGACGACGGGCTGTCCTACGTGCTGGACACCGAGAGCCGCAATATTCCAAACGCGGAGGCCAGAGAGAAGGTCAAAAAGCTGCTGGAGAGCCTGCGGCTGGACGCCTTTGACTGCGTGGTCAAGAAGGTCGATTCCACCCTCCGCGGCAATATCGCCGAGGAGATCCAGGAGACGGACCGGGCCTATGACAGCGAGCTCGTGATTTTTATGCCCGCCCTACCGAGTCTCGGGAGAACGACCACGGGCGGCGTACACCGTTTGAACGGCGTGCGCATCGGCCTGACCGAGCTTGCCCGGGATCCGAGAAAGCCGGTTTTGCAGGACAACATCGCCCAGATCCTCAAGAGCGTCTACGACGAGTCGGTTGGCTTGAAGACCCTGCAGCAGATCCGGGCGGGGGAGCTGGACTTCTCCGCAGCGCGTCTCTGGGCCTGCGACGCCGAGACCAATGATGACATGCTTTGCGTCATCTCCGCGGCGCGCAAGCTCGGCCGCCGTATTCTCTGGGTGGGCACCGCCGCCATGGCCGACAATCTCATCAATGCCGAGCAGCCGCCGCTGCCGTCCCTCGCGGTGATCGCGAGCGTCAGCGAGGTGGCCCGGGAGCAGATCCACTACGCCGAGCAGAAAGGCCTGAAGGTACAGAAGGTGGACATCGCGGCACTCCTGCGGGGAGCGGACAGTGCGCCCATCGTGGAGGAGGCCGTCCGCACGCTGAAGGCAGGGGAGGATCTGGCCTTTGTCTCCTCCGCCTCCTACGACCGGGCGGAGCTGGAGGTCTCTACAGCCGCCGGCGAGGAGCAGGGGCTGAGCCGCGACGAGGTGGCGGAGTTCACCGGGCGGGCCATCTCGATGCTGGCCGCGCAGATCCTGGACGCGGTGAAGGTCTCCGGCCTGTTCCTCTCAGGCGGAGATACGGCCATCCACTTCATCCGCCAGGTGGGCGCTACCGGCGCGGAGATCACCTTTGAACTGACGGTGGGCATCCCACTGATGCGCCTGGCCGGCGGCCGCTTTGATGGGCTGAAGGTCATCACCAAGGCCGGCGCCTTCGGTACGCCCCAGGTTCTGCCCATGATCATGCGCAAGCTGGGCGAGGCGTAAAAAAGAAAACAAACAAACACGGAGAGCAGATTCCGACAGAATCTGCTCTCCGTGTTTTATATGATAAAGAAAAGCTCAGGTGCTCTCGCGCTCCACGAGGGAAGCCGAGAAGCTCAGATGCTGGGCGCCGGGCTTCTGGCCGGAGGGCGCCTCAATCTCCTCAATGAGCATTTTGGCAGCCTTGGCACCCATCTCGTGGGCGGGCATCTCCATGGAAGTCATGGAGGTCTCCAGCATGCCGCCTACCTCATGACCGGTGAGACTGATGACGCGCACCTGCTCGGGGATGCGGTAGCACCGCTCCGACAGGGCGCGGATGGCGCCGAGACCCTGCACATCCACGGAGGCGATGATGGCGTCGAGCTCACTGTTGTTGTCGAGCAGCTGGTTTGCGCACTCGTAGCCGTATTCAAAGCTGTTGACCGCCTGCTCGCTGGCGCTGAGATTCTCTGTCAGATCCAGCTCCGCCACCGCCCGCTTGTAGCCGTCGAGCCTCAGCTTGTAGGGGGCCAGGTGCTGGGCACCGTCGATCATGCCGATCTCCCGGCAGCCCTTTTCATATAAATACTTTACCGCGTCATAGCCGCAGGCCTCGTAGTCGGCCACCACGCTGCTGATCTTCGGGTCCTGCCGCCGCACCAGCTGCACCACGGCCACGCCGCTGGCCTGGATATCCCGCAGCAGGCGTCCATTGCGCCCGGTAGCCGCCACGATGATCCCGTCCACAAAACCGTTGCGCAGACGGTTGAGGCGGTCCTTTTCCACCTTGGGGTCATCCTCGGTGACGCAGACCATGGTAGTGTAGTCCAGCCGTTGGGCCTCCGCCTCGATTCCCTGCAGGATCTCCGAGAAGATGGCCAGGTGTAGCCGCGGCACCACCACGCCGATGGTGTGCCGCCGCCCCTGCCGCAGGGCCTGGGCCATCACATTGGGATGGTAGCCCAGCTCCTTGGCCGCAGCGTAGATCTTCGCCTTGGTGTCCGGGTGGACATAGGAGGTGTTGTTGAGCGCGCGGGAGACGGTACTGACGTCCACGCACGCAAGCTTTGCAACGTCTTTTAGAGTCGCCATGGGCTGCTGCCTCCGTTCTGCCTGCAGCTTTATGCTGCAAACGATTGCATATAATCGACTTCTTTACCTTTATATTATAGGCAAATACGCCCGAAAACGCAAGAGGGAATCCCGGGGAAAAAAGGCTGAAAAAGCCAGGAAAAGTGCACAAAAATGAAACAGTAAACTTGTGCAAACCGCCATTTTCAACAACTTTTTGCAGAAGACATGCAAGAAATTGCAGACAAGCCCAAAGCCGTTGACAAAGAAAAATCGGTGTGGTATAAAAGCACCGTAAGCAACAAACGTTTGCAGAACTTAGGTCAAACGACCAGCGCGCGATGGTTCGTCAGATCAGGGATGCGGACACACGGAAAACAAAAAATGAATGAATGAATTAAAAGGAGATTGCGATCATGGCTAAGGTTAAGACTTTCAAGACGATTTTCCCCGCTGTTTCTGTTCCCCTCAACGACGATTACACCATCAACGAAGAAGAGTTCCGCGTTTACCTGCGCTGGATCAAGACCTTCTACGGCAAGGGCATCGAGGGTCTGGTCTGCAACGGCCACACCGGTGAGATCACCGGCCTGAGCCGCGCCGAGCGCAAGAGAGTCACCGAGATCTGCGCCGAAGAGTGCGGCGATGTGATGACCATCATCTCCGGCGTCAACTGCGAGAACACCATCGAGTCCATCGAGATGGCCAAGGAAGCCAAGGAAGCCGGCGCTGACGGCATCCTGCTCATGCCCCCCCACATGTGGCTGCGCTTCGGCATGCACCCCGATGCTCCCTTCGAGTATGTCAAGGACGTGGCGGAGGGCGCCGACATCGACATTATCATCCACCTCTACCCCGCCACCTCCAAGGCCTTCTACCCCGTCGAGACCCTGATCAAGATGTGCAAGGAGATCGAGCACGTCAAGTGCATCAAGATGGGCACCCGCGTCACCGCCATCTACGAGCACGACGTCCGCCTGCTCCGCCAGGAGTGCCCCGACATTTCCCTCATCACCTGCCACGACGAGACCCTGTGCGTGACCTGGTTTACCGGCATGGACGGCGCTCTGATCGGCTTCGCCGGCTGCGTGCCCGAGCTCATCTGCGGCGCCTGGGAAGTCTTCCGCAATCCCGACAAGCACACCCTGAAGGAAGCCCAGGATTGGTCCAACCGCATCTACCACATCTCCCAGGCCATCTACGGCGGCGGCCAGCCCTCCGGTGAGGCCCACGCCCGCTTGAAGGAAGCCCTTGTCCAGCGCGGCATCTTCAAGAGTGGCCTCATGCGCCGTCCCGTCCTGCCCCTCAACCAGGAGGAGAAGGACTGGATCTCCCTCGGCCTCGAGCGCAGCCAGCTGCCCGCGGTCGACATGGAGCAGTTCAAGAAGTAAGAAAGCATCCATACGCCCTCCCTGCCCAGCATACGCCCGACAGGGAGGGCGTTTCCAAACGGAAAAGTTTTGAAAAAACTGTGAACTGAAAAGAGCGAGGAAATTGTAATGGAAGAAAAGAAAAGCACCGGCACCCTCGTGGGTGAAGGCGTCAAAAGACTGCCTCTGGGCCAGCTGCTCAAGCGCATCGGCCCGGGCCTGATCGCCACCGGTATCGTCATCGGCCCCGGCGCCGTCACCACCGCCGCCATGCTGGGCGCAAACTACGGCTACGCCCTGATCTGGCTCATGTTCCCCATCATCTTCATGGGCATCACCTTTGTCATGACCACCAACTGGCTGGCCATCACTACCGGCATGCCCACCATCCACGCCATCCGCAAATACTACGGCAAGGCAGGCGCCACCGTCGTTGGCATCGCGCTGTTTCTGGCCTGCCTGTTCTTCACCATGGGCAATATCTCCGGCACCGGCGCCGGCATGAACCTGATCTTTGGGCTCAATTGGAAGCTCGGTTCCGCCATCATGATCGCCGTGGTCGTGTATACCTACTTTGCCAAGAACGTCTACTCCAAGGTTGAGAAGCTCATCACCGCCTGCATCATTGTGATGATCCTGGCCTTCTATGCCACCCTGGTGGGCGTGGGCGGCCCCGACGGCGCGGAGTTCGGCAAGGGACTCTTCGGCTTCCAGGTGCCCGCGGGCAGCCTCGGCACCGCCCTGGCCTTCATCTCCACCAATGCCGCCATCACCACCGGTATCTACAACACCTATCTCGGCAAAGAGAAGAAGTGGAAGACCGACGACCTCTTCAACGGCGTCATGCTCACCGACGCGCTGGTACACATGATCAGCGTGGTGCTCATCTCCGGCGCCATCATCCTGGTGGGAGCTGTCGTCCTGCACCCCCAGGGCCTCGCCATCAAGGCGCCCGCCCAGCTGGCCCAGATGCTCGAGCCCATCATGGGCCCCGCCGCCAAGTACATCATGGGCTTTGCCCTGCTGGGCGCCGGCTTCTCCTCCCTGCTTGCCAACACCCAGCGCGGCATGGTGCTGCTGGGCGCCGGCATTGAGAAGGAGTTCGGCCTCGAGAGCAAGTTCATCCGCTATGGGTGCCTCGCCTGCCTGGTGTTTGCCATGGCTATCTGCTACAGCTTCAACGGCTCTCCCACGCAGCTGATCCTGATCGCCAACATTGCCACCTCCATCGCCACGCCTGTCGGCGGCCTGTTCGTGCTGCTGCTGATCTGGCGAAAGGATGTCAACGAGGGCTACAAGGCCCCCACCGCCCTGCGCATCTGCATGACCATCAGCTATGTCTTCGTGCTGATCATGACGGTCTCCGCCTTCCAGAAGACCATCATCCCCGGCATTGCCAAGCTCTTCGCCTGATCTTTTGCAGGATCCGCACCGCCCCGGAGTTATCCGGGGCGGTTTTTGTATTTCCTGTTGAAAAGCGGACGGCCGGTAGCGTATAATAAAATTGTATCCGTATAGGAAGAAACGGAAAAGGCGTTTTCCGCCGGCTCCGATGGAAGGAAGAAACGCGTATGCTGACTGCCGCCCCCGCGATCCTGCTCTCCACAGCGCTCTTGCTGGCGCTGCTGCTGAATCTCACGCTCAAGCCCGCGTTATATACCAAACTCACCGCGCTCTTCCTGGTGATCTCCGCCCTGGGCGGGGTCATTTTCTACGGCGCGGGCTACATGGAACTGACCGGGGATCTGGCACAGACGGTGGTCAGGACCATTCTGTCCGTGCTGCGCATGTTCCTCGGCGTCAACGAGCTCTCCGCCATCGCCGGCAGCCGTTTGGTGGCCAACCCGGCCAATCTGTTTGTCTTCTGGCTGCTGCATCTGCTGGCTTTCGTCTCCGTGGCGAGCGCCGCGCTGAACACCCTGGGGGCCGAGGCAGTGCGCCAGCTGCGCTTCCTGCTGTCAAGGCGCGGAGATCTGACGCTGATCTATGGCATCAACGAAAACTGCATCGCCCTCGGCAAGGAGTGCCTGGCAGCGGGCGGCAACTCCGTGGTGTTCATCACCGAGAGCGCACCCGCGGGGCTGATTGCGGAGCTCAACAACGCCGGCATGTCGGTGATGGTGGGCATGGCCGCCGCTGCCTGTGACGCCAGAACCATGCGCCGGCTGCACCTGGGGAAACGGAAGCTGACAGTCTACGCCCTGGACGCGGCGGAGGACAAGGATCTGTATTTTGCCCTGCGCCTGCGTGACGCGCTGGAAAAGCTGGCCATCCCGGCGGAGCGGACCCGGGTGACCCTCCCCGGGGCGGAGGACATCATCGCCTCCATGCTCCAGGTGTCCGAGGGGCGCTACGGTTTCGGCTATGTCCACGTGTTTGATGTCAGCACGCTCACGGCCCGTGCCCTGATCCGCCTCTGCCCGCCCTGGGAGTCTGTGAGCTTTGACGCCGACGGCCGGGCCAGGGAGGACTACGAGTGCGTGATTGTGGGCTTTGGCAGCTTGGGCCAGGCGGTTTTGAAACAGCTGGTGATGAACGGACAGTTTGCCGGGGGAAAGTTTCACGCCGCGATCTTCTCCACAAACTTCAGCAGGGAGGCCGGCTACCTGATGGCGGACGCGCCCGCCCTGCTTGCAAATTACGACATCCGCAGCTTCGAGGAGGACGCCCGGAGCAGTGTGTTTTACCAGTACATCGACCGGAGACTCTCCACCCTGAAGCTGATTGCCGTCTGCACCGGGGACGCGGAGACCAACCGGGAAATCTCCGACAATCTGATGCTCTTTCTGAAACGGCGCGGGGCGGAGAATATCTGCGTGGTCCGCTGCGGGGACAAGGCCGCCCGCTATCAGGAGCGGGTGGGCAGCCCCATCCTCTCCGAGAACATCTACACCCGCGCCTTCCTTTCCGCGGAGGACGCCGACCGCAGCGCCATCTTGCTCAACGCGGTCTATGACCACTCCGCGCGCAGCGACTGGGAAAAGTGGGTGGCCTGCGACAGCTTCAGCAAGATGTCCTCCCGGGCCTCGGCGGACTTTATGCCCGCCTTTCTCCGGGCTGCGGGCGTCACCGGGGAGAAACTGCTCTCCGGCGACTGGCAGCCCGAACAGGCTCTGCTGCGCAATCTGGGCGAGACGGAGCACATGCGCTGGAACGCCTTCCACTTTGCCATGGGCTACAGCACCATGAGCGAGGAGGAGTTCGAAGCCAACGCCAAAGCCTGGGCCCGCTGCAAAGCGGAGGGCAAGCCCTGCAACATCAAGATCGCCAAGAACAGCGAAAAGCGCACCCACGCCTGCCTGATTCCCTGGGAGAAGCTGGACGAGCTGTCCCGGCGGGAGAATGCGATCACAGGGCGCGATGTGGACTACCAGCAGACCGATATTGACAACGTACTGACGATGCCGAAGCTCCTGCACGCGGGAGGAAAGAAAGGGACGGCGAAATGAAGAAATCTGTCAGAATGATCCTTGCCGCCCTGTGCGTGTATCTGGGGCTGCTGCTCCTGCTGCTGGCGGCGGAGAGCGGCACCCCGGGCGCCAGCATCCACAGCTTTGGAGACGCGCTCTGGTTTTCGCTGATCACCATGACCACCGTGGGCTACGGCGATCTGTCACCGGTGACGTTCCCGGGCCGCCTGCTGGGCGGAGTCTTTGCCCTGTGCAGCATCGGCATCCTGACGGCGCTGATCGGCGTGGGTCTGCGCCTCATCGGCGGCGCGTTCATCCCCCGGCGGCGTTTGCGCCTTGGGAAACACCGCAATTGGTACGCCTTCTTTGAGGAGAGCGCCGAGGCCGCGGCTCTGGCGGAGGCACTGCGAAACACCGATCCCGGCAGCCTGCTTGTTTTCCCCGAGGGGAAGGAGAAGCGTATCGGCGGCAGCGGTGTGGTGCGCATGGATTTTGACGCGGCGCTGCTGCTGCAGCTCAAGGGCGGCAATGAGGGGCTGAGCCTCTTTTACATGGGGCCGGAGCCCTGGAACAATTACAGCCGGGCGCTGCAGAGTGCCGAGGCGGGGGTCGCCAGCTACTGCATGGCGGACATCGCGGCGGAGAAGCTGCCGCCGGAGCTGCAGCTCTTCAGCCCCACCGAGGCTATGAGCCGCGGCTACTGGAAGGCCCACCCCCTGAAAAAAGGGGAGAAGACCGTGGTGCTCATCGGCGGAGGCGCCGCCTGCACTGCGCTGCTGGAGCGGGCGCTGCTGACCAATGTGTTTGAGCCGGGCCGGAACACAAATTACCATGTCTTCGGCGCGAGTGGGATCTTTGCCGCCATGCATCCGGAGATCATACAGGCCCTGGACGGGGAGACGGGCGACAGCCTTGCCTTCCACAGCGAGAGCTGGACCGGAAACCGAGAGCTGCTGGAGCGGGCGGACCGCATCCTGATCTGCGCCGACAGCGACCGGGAGAACCACCGGGTATACGAACAGCTGACCAGTTGGTTCGTCAGCCCCGCCCAGGTGCATGTGCGCCTGACAGAGTCGGTGCCGGGGATCGAGAGCTTCGGCGGCCTGTCGGAGAGCTTCACACCGGAGTTTGTGATGAAGGACGAGGTCAACCGTCGGGCGATTCTGATGAACGACATCTACAACGAGGGGGCGGAGCACCCCGTCTGCTGGCGGGATCTGAGTCCCTTCCTGCGCCAGTCCAACATCGCCGCGGCGGACCATCTGATCGTCAAGGCGCGCTATCTGCTGGAGGACGAGAGCCTGTCGGAGCTCTCCGCCGAGGACTGCCGGAGGGCATACGCGCGCTTTGCCAAGCTGCGGGAGACGAGAGCCGATCTGCTGCAGGAGATGGAGCACCGGCGCTGGATGCGTTTTTATCAGATGTACAACTGGCGCTATGCCCCCAAGCGTGACAACGCAAGGCGGCTGCACCCGCTGCTGGTGCCCTACGGGGCGCTGAGCCCCGAGGACAGGAGAAAGGACGCCTACGCCTGGGAGATGCTGGGGAGGCTGGGCGAAAAGGGCTAAAGGCCCCCCAAAAAAGCGAAAAGTCCGTACCCAATGGGTACGGACTTCAATTTTTATAAGCATCCATCCGGTCTGACCCGGACGCTCACCTCGCCGGAGGAGACGGCGCGCTCGCTCCCATCGGGCAGGCGCACCTGGAGAGAATAGTCCCGGTTCAGGGCCAGCGCCTCGGCGCACTCCGGCTCGCGGCCGGGGATCAGGAGCTTGACCGGTTTCCCCAGCACCAGTGAGCGCGAACGATAGGCCTCGAAGCAGTGCTCGCTGTTCGGCGCCGCTGCGTAATCCATCAGGCGGTCCAGCACTCCGGCTGCCAGTCTTGCCCGCAGCTCGGGGATCTCCGCGCGCTCAAAGACGGCCCCGGCGATCTGCCGCAGTTCCTCGGGGAAACTCTCCGCGGGCCGGACGGCGTTGATGCCGATGCCGACGATCACATAGGCAAGCTCCCCGCTCTCGCAGTCGAGCGATGCCTCCGAGAGGATGCCGCAGACCTTGCGCCCGTCCAGCAGCACGTCGTTGACCCACTTGATCTGCGCGGCGCGGCCGGAGAGCGCCTCGATGGTTTCCGCCACCGCAACGGCGGCGCAGGCGGTGAGCCCGGTGGCCTCCCGCGCAGCGATGCGGGGCCGCAGCAGCAGGCTCATATACAGGCCGCTGTCGGCGGGGGAGTAGAAGCTGCGCCCCATACGGCCACGGCCCGCAGTCTGCTCGCCCGCGATCAGGGCGAGACCCTCCTCGGCCCCCTCGGCGGCCCGGGCCTTCAGCACCGTGTTGGTGGAGCTGATGGTTTTGTAGACCTCCGGCGTGATCTCGCGGTGGCGCAGATAGCGCCGCACACTCTCCACGCTCAGAACATCGCCGCGGACCAGCAGACGGTAGCCCCGATTGGTGACAGAGTCAATGCAGTAGCCCTCTGCCTTCAGCTGGCCGATGGCCTTCCAGACGGCGGTGCGGCTGAGCGAGAGCTGCTTTGCCAGCTCCGCGCCGGAGATATAGGCGCCCTCATGCGCCCGCAGAAGCTGCAATACGGCGTCCTTGGTCATGGAGAGATCAGTCCTTTCGGAGAATCGGCGTGAGTCTCCGTGTCAGAATGGCCGCCAGAACGATCTTCACCGCGTCGGGCAGCAGGTAGGGGAACACACACATCCCCAGCGCCGCGCCCACGGAGATGGGCCCGCTTCTGTGGGTGTAGACCAGCACAAACCACGCCGTACCGAAAGTATAACACAAAAGAATACCCAGCGCCATAGCGACAATCAGCACCGTCAGCTTCCGCCCAAGGCGGTCAACCGCCAGCCCCACCGCAAGCGAGGTGCAGAGAAAGCCCACCAGGTAGCCGCCGGTGGGGCCCATCAGGGCGGAGAGCCCGCCGTTGAAGCCGGCAAAGACCGGCGCGCCCACCGCACCCAGCAGCAGATAACAGACCACGGTCCAGAGCCCCAGGCGCAGGCCGAAGAGCGCCGTCACCAGGCACACGGCAAAGGTCTGGAGCGTGAAGGGGACGGTCATGGGAATGGAGAGCCAGGAGCAGACGGCGATCAGCGCCACGCCCATAGCCACGCGCGCCAGGTCACGGGTGGAGAATCGGGATGATTTCATAAGAGAGCTTCCTCCTTGGGATGATGCCACGAGTGTAGCAGAACAACCCACAATTGTCAACCGAAATATGAACAGCGGTTAACAATAGAAGCGCTTGCCATTTCCGGCGGATGTGGTATGATAAGGCAGAAAAGGAGAGAAAGACCATGAAAAGAAGCCAGATCAACCGGGCCCTGCGGGAGATGGAGCAGATGGCGGCGCGCTGTCGCTTCCCGCTG
This sequence comes from uncultured Eubacteriales bacterium, assembly GCA_900319835.1. The sequence continues at coordinate 10,636 of ONPY01000030.1, forward strand.
CCGGACTTCTGCGGCTTTACGCCGGACGAGTGGCAGAGCAAAGGGCATGCATATGACGAGGTGCGGGACAATCAGCTCGGCTGGGACATCACCGACTACGGTCTCGGCCGCTTCGACGAGCTGGGCTTTTCCCTTATCACCCTGAGAAACGGCAACCGGAAGCAGCCGGAGCGCTATCCCAAGACCTATGCGGAAAAGCTGTTGTACCTGAAAGAGGGACAGTATGCCCCCATGCACTTTCATTGGGTTAAAATGGAGGACATCATCAACCGCGGCGGCGGGACGGTGCTGATCCGGGTCTACAACTCCCTGCCGGACGAGGAGATCGACCGGGAGAGTCCGGTCACCGTCCACTGTGACGGCTGCGCGCGGACGGTGCCCGCGGGGACGCAGATCCGGCTGATGCCGGGGCAGAGCATCACCATCCACCCGGGACTGTACCACGACTTCTCCGTGGAAGAAAGCGGGGGAGCGGTGCTGCTGGGGGAGGTCAGCCAGTGCAATGACGATGAGCACGACAACCGCTTCAACCCGCCGGTCGGCCGCTTTCCCGCCATCGAGGAGGACGAACCGCCTTACCGCCTGCTCTGCAACGAGTATCCGCCCGCAAACGCATAAAAAAGAAGCTGCCCAAGGCAGCTTCTTTTTTATGCGTTTGCGGTCACGCTGTGATCCTCCGGCACTCCAGATAGTAGCGCTTTTCCTGGGCGTGGCCCATAGAGAAGGTCTTGCGGGGGAGAACGCCGTCCTTGACGATACCGCGGAAGAAATCGGCCTTGGAGATGTTGGGCAGCAGGAAGGCCAGCGCGTCGTCCTGCCGGGCCAGCTTCTGCGCCACCTCGTCCCCGTGGATGTAGTCGATTTTGCCGCCGCGCTTTTGGAGCCAGCGGTCCAGAAAGGGCTGGAGGATCGCCACGGGCAGCTCGCCCAGGGCGCGGCTGAGCGTGACGGTGCCGCTCCGCTCACCGGCGACCCAGCGTACCTCATGCCCCCCGGGGGCGCAGAGCGTGGACAGACCCTCCAGCAGCGCGGCGGGGGAGACTCCGGTCAAAAGCCGGTGGATGGGCTCAAACTTCTGGGCGTCGTCGTGGATGTTCTGCAGCTCAACCATGGCGTAGCGCGCCGGGTGATCGGTGCCGGCCAGGGCGGGGTTGGCCTGCTTCAAGGCCTCCCAGCAGGTCTTGGTGGTGGCGAGAGAATGGTTCCCATCACCCACCGCGTAGAGCAGCGGAGCCAGCCCCAGGGCCTCGCAGTGTCGGACAGCCGCCAGCTCATAGGCGTCCACGGCCTTCAGCGCGTCTTCCGCGTCAGAGCCCGTCAGCAGGCGGCCCGCAATGCGGCCGCCGCCCTGCATCAGCTCAAAGTCGTAGAGCAGGGGCAGGGAGTCTTTTTTCGCCTCACAGGCCGAGAGGATGCGGTCCTCCCGGTCGTCGGCCAGCAACATCACGTGGCTGGCTTCCAGCACCGCGCCGCTGCGGATCTGCACGCGGGGCGGGATCCGTTCCACAACGGTCTGCTCAGTGGCCCGGATGGCACTCTTTGCGTCTGAGGCGTATTCGTATTCCTCCAGATCAATCACGCCGACCAGACCCCGGCGGACGCTCCCATCCAGCAGGCTCCGCTCCACATAGACAAGGGAGCGTGGAAAACTGCGGAAGAAACCCGCCGCGAGGGCGCGGCGCATGTGCTGTTCAATGGAGTCGATGCGCGAAGCGCGGTCGCCATCCAGCTCGGCCTCGGGAAAGGTGATGTGATAGGCGGAGGGCTTGCCCTCGGTCTGCCGCCGCACGGCAGCCCAGTATTCCGGCTGGGAGGTGAACTGATCGCAGGCGATGACAGCCCAATCCGGCAGCAGCGGCTCTTCGGGGATCAGGAGATCGGAACAGGTGAATATGGACATGGCAGTACCCCCTTGGATAGTCTCTCTATTTGGTAAAGCCCAGGTCGGTCAACAGCCGATCGTAGGCTTCAATGTCCTCGGATCCGACGGCACGGGCCGCGGCCAGATCGCCCACGGCGTTGTGCCGCTTTTCTCTGTCCAGCAGCCGAAACCAGCGCCGGATCTGGAAAAAGGGCAGCAGCCAGGGGTGCCGTTTGAGGGAGGGGTACATCTCCGCCAGCACCTCCCGGGAGACAAAGAGCCGGCTGAGTAAATAGCGCAGGCCATGCTTGCGCCGCTGGCGGACGGCCCCGGTATAGCGGCCGCTGTCAAAAACGCCGCCCTCAAGAACGTATCGCTCCAGCGCGGCGCTCTGTGCGGTGTGCTCCGCGCCCTCCAGCCAGACTTTTGCCAGGTGCAGCGCGGTCTCATAAAAGGGCAGCAGCCCGGCCTGTTCACAGAGGAGGCGCAGCTTTTCTGCGTCAAAGATGGTGCGGCGCTCCAGCAGCCAGAGATCCAGGAAGAAACGGATACCCAGACCGCCGCAGAGAAGATGATAGCTCATGTGGGCCAGAATATGAAACAGCAGGTATTCCGGCGCCATTTCCCAGCGGCAGCCCTGGCCTGTGGGGGCGGCATATTCCCAGACCCGCGCCAGAAGCGGATCCAGCCGCTCGCTGTTTTCCAGCAGACTGAAATGCAGCTCCAGCAGGACATTGGGGCTGTTCATGGCCACGTCGTGGTAATCCCGGTCCCCGGTGCGAAAGTCCGTCTCCGCTTCCAGCGCTTGAAGGGCGCGTTCCAGATCCTCCGGATGCACCAGCACATCCACATCGGTGCTGGTGCGCAGCCAGGCCTCGGGATAAAGGTCCCGGATAACGGCGCCTTTCAGCGGCAGCCAGGGAATCCCGGCTTTGTCCAGCGCCGCGCCGATCTTTTTCAGTGCGTCGTCCAGCAGCACATATCGATACAGGCAGGTCGACTGCGCCTGCTTCTGCTCCTCCAGCCACTCCCTGGGGACGCCCTGCTTCCGAAGGCCCCGATAGATCACGGGCAGGATTGCCTGCTGCTGGCCAAGGGAAAAGAGCGTGCGGCAATCATCCTGGGAGAGAGAGATGTTTTTCTGCTCCAGCCCCATGCCGCTGCGCAGGACAGGGTAGAGGACACCGCGGCTAAAATCGTCTGTCATGACTTTCTCCAGACCATTTTGTTGACGACGCCGGTGTAGCTCTGGATGATCTTGATCACTTTGTCGGAGACGTTCTCATCCGTGTAATCCGGCACGGGGACGGCGCCGCCGTCGGGTTCGTTACGCAGCATCTCCACCGCGGTGTCCACCGCCTGGAGCAGCCCCGTTGTGTCGATGCCGGAGAGAATGAAGCAGCCCTTGTCAAGCGCCTCGGGCCGCTCGGTGCTGGTGCGGATGCACACGGCGGGGAAGGGATGGCCCACGGAGGTAAAGAAGCTGGACTCCTCCGGCAGGGTGCCGGAGTCGGACACCACGCAGAAGGCGTTCATCTGCAGGCAGTTGTAGTCGTGAAAGCCCAGGGGCTCATGCCGGATGACACGCTCGTCCAGAGCGAAGCCGCTCTGTTCCAGGCGTTTGCGGCTGCGGGGATGGCAGGAGTAGAGAATGGGCAGATCGTAGGTTTCCGCCATGCGGTTGACGGCGGTGAAGAGACTTGTAAAGTTTTTCTCGGTGTCGATGTTTTCCTCCCGGTGGGCTGAGAGCAGGATGTATTTGCCCTTCTCCAGGCCCAGGCGCGCATGGATATCGCTGGCCTCGATCCTGGAGAGGTTCTTGCGCAGGACCTCCGCCATGGGGGAGCCGGTCACGTAGGTGCGCTCCTTCGGCAGGCCGCAGCCGGCCAGATACCGACGGGCGTGCTCGGAGTAGGCCATGTTCACATCGGAGATGATGTCCACGATGCGGCGATTGGTCTCCTCGGGCAGGCACTCGTCCTTGCAGCGGTTGCCAGCCTCCATGTGGAAAATGGGGATGTGCAGGCGCTTGGCCCCGATCACCGAGAGACAGGAGTTGGTGTCGCCCAGCACCAGCACGGCGTCGGGCCTCAGCTCGGCCATCAGCCGATAGGATCTGGCAATGATGTTGCCCATGGTCTCGCCCAGGTCCGCGCCCACCGCGTCGAGATAGACCTCGGGGTCGGCCAGCTCCAGATCTTTGAAGAAGACGCCGTTGAGGTTATAGTCGTAGTTCTGGCCCGTGTGGACCAGCAGCGTGTCAAAGTAGCGGCGGCATTTGGTGATGACCGCGGAGAGACGGATGATCTCCGGCCGGGTGCCGACAAGGATCATCAGCTTGAGCCTGCCGTTTTCCTGCCATTGCGCCATAGCTTACACCTTCTCAAAAAAAGTATCGGGATGATCGGGGTCGAAGAGCTCGTTTGCCCACATGAGTGTGACCAGATTCTCCGTCTGGGAGAGGTTGATGATGTTGTGGGTATAGCCGGGCAGCATGTGTACGGCCTGGATGTGCTCACCGGAGACCTCAAACTCCAGCACCTCGTCCGTGCCGAGCTTGCGCTCCTGGATCAGCCCATGGCCGGAGACCACGATGAAAAACTCCCACTTGCTGTTGTGCCAGTGCTGGCCCTTGGTGATGCCGGGCCGGGAGATGTTGACCGAAAACTGGCCGTGGTCGGCGGTCTTTAAGAGCTCCGTAAAGCTGCCGCGTGCGTCCTCGTTCATCTTCAGATCGAAGGCGACCTTCTCCTTCGGCAGATAGCTCAGGTACATGGAGTAGAGCTTCTTTTCAAAGCTGCCCGGTGCGATGCGGGGCATGAGCAAGGTCCGCGGCTGATCGTGAAAGCGGTGCAGACACTCCACAATATAGCCCAGCGTGGCCCGGTGGGTCACGGGGGCAAAGCACCAGCGGCCCGCGGGATCGGGGATGGCCTGAACGCCGTCAAAGCGGCAGCGGTGCTCCCTCCCCTCCAGCGCGTCGAACATCTCTTCCACCAGATCGTCGATAAACAGCAGCTCCAGCTCCACGCTGGGGTTGTTCACCGTGATGGGCAGGTCGTGCGCGGTGTTGTAGCAGAAGGTGCCGACGGCGGAGTTGTAGTTGGGCTTGACCCACTTGCCCGCAAGATTCGGGAAGCGGTAGACCAGGACCTTTGCCCCCGTCTCCCCGGCATAGGAGAAGAAGAGTTCCTCGCCCGCCTGCTTGGACAGACCGTACTCGCTCTTGCCGAAGCGGCCGGAGAGGCTCGCCTGTATGCTGGAGGAGAGCATCACGGGGCAGTGGTTGCCCGCCGCCTTCAGCGCGTCCAGCAATTGGGAGGCAAGACCGAAGTTCCCCTCCATGAATTCCTTCGGGTCCTTCGGCCGGTTGACCCCGGCCAGATGGAACACAAAGTCACAGTCGGCGCAGAAGCGCATCAGATCCTCCGGGCTGTTCTCCCGGCCGTATTCGTAGATGGTGTCGATCACAAGGCCGGGCCGGGTGCGGTTCTTGCCGTCCCGGACGGCCTTCAGGTTTTCCACCAGGTTTCGGCCCACGAAGCCGCGGGCGCCGGTGATAAGGATGTTCATATCATCTCTCCGTCCCGCGCAGCTGCTCCTGTACATAGTCCGTGGTCAGAAGCTTTTTGACCACGCCCTCCACGTCCAGCAGCGTGGTGTTGTGACTGGTGTAGCTCTCCTCGGCCTCGGTCAGCACCTGGCCCTGGATGAAGTATTTGTCGTAGTTCAAGTCCCGGTTGTCGGCGGCGACGCGGAAGTAGCCGCCCATGTCCTCGCTGCGCAGGCGCTCCTCGCGCGTCATCAGCGTCTCATAGAGCTTCTCGCCATGGCGGGTGCCGATGATGCTGGTGCCCGTATCGCCGAAGAGTTGCTGAACAGCTTTCGCGAGGTCTCCGATGGTGGAGGCGTCGGCCTTCTGGATGAAGAGATCGCCGGGGTTTGCATGCTGGAAGGCAAACTGCACCAGATCCACCGCCTCGTCCAGGTTCATGAGAAAGCGCGTCATGGCGGGGTTCGTGATGGTGATGGGGTTGCCTGCCTTGATCTGGTCGATGAACAGCGGGATCACCGAGCCGCGCGAGCACATGACGTTGCCGTAGCGGGTGCAGCAGATGACGGTTCCGCCCCGGTCGGCGGCGACGCGGGCGTTGGCGGTGATGACGTGCTCCATCATGGCCTTGGAGATGCCCATGGCGTTGATGGGGTAGGCGGCCTTGTCTGTGGAGAGACACACCACGCGCTTGACGCCGGCGTCGATGGCGGCGTGGAGCACGTTGTCGGTGCCCTCGATGTTGGTCTTTACGGCCTGCATGGGGAAAAACTCACAGCTCGGCACCTGCTTGAGAGCGGCCGCGTGGAAGATATAGTCCACCCCGGGCATGGCGTCGGCAATGGAGCGGGGATCCCGCACGTCGCCGATGAAGAATTTGACCTTCTTGGCCTCGTCGGGGTATTTCGCCTGCAGCTCGTGGCGCATGTCGTCCTGCTTCTTCTCATCGCGGGAGAAGATGCGGATCTGGCCGATGTCGGTGGTGAGAAAGTGCTTCAGGACGGTATTGCCGAAGGACCCGGTGCCTCCGGTGATGAGCAGGGTGGCATTGCTGAAAGCGGACATGGGATTCCTCCGTAAAAAATGATAAGAGATGAATGCATGAAGCTCAAAAGAAGGAGCAGACACGATAAAAACAGCGTTGAACGATCTGCAGCGGTGTATAGCGTTTCATAACGTCCCGAAAGGACTTGCTGCGATACTCCTCAACGGTGATGCGGCCGCGCGAGTCAAAATCAACAGCGATGCCGTTTTCGGAAAACAGGTCATCCACGGCGGGCTCTGCCAGCCATTTTCCGTTGACGATCACAGAGCAATTCTTTACCCAGAGATAGTCATAGACCAGCGGGGCATCCAGTGAAAGCACGCGCTCCCGATAGTTCCAGAAGCGTGCTCGTTGTGAGCCGTAGAGCTCAAAGCCCCATATGCTCTCATGCCGTCTGAGCCACTTCATGAGCACACTCTTTCGCCAGATGGTGGGATTGAACAGGGTCTTCCAGCCATTTCTGGGTACTTCGGACAGGACAATCTTCGAACCGACAGGAGATGCCTCGCGCCCTTCCTGTACAGCACGCGAGGCATTGAACTGGATGCTGGCAATATCGGGCTTGCTTGCCATCTTTTCCAGGAGCACGGCAAAGCTTTCACCGTCGACCGGACTCTTTAGAAAGAGATCGTCCAACACCAGGAAGACATAGTCTTCCGGGATGCTACGCAGCGCGCGGAGCATGCGTTCACTCCAGTAGAGCTTGCCGGGGTTGTTAAGTGTGGTAACAGAAAACGGCAGAGAAACAGAAGGCGTATAGTGCTTTGACTCGGTATTCAGATAGACAGGGCAGGGAATATCAGGCCAGTATTTGGAAAGCAGGCGGAAAAACGGATCCCAGGTATCCTCATAGTTATCACACGAGGAGAGAAGGAAAGCACAGTTCATAACATACCTCAATGAATTTCAAATAATCAAGTCGTTTCCGGCGCGCGGATTCTCGCACCGAGCAGCAGATAAAAAACACAGCGGCAGCAGTTTGCAAGCAAAGCGGACCAGCAGAAGCCCCAGAGTCCCCCATGCCGAATAAACACCAGCCCGAGTACAAAATACACCAGACAATAGACACCCGCGATCACCACCTGCCAGTAGGATTCGACAAACTTGAGAATAGCGGGGGCAAGCATGTTGCTTAGAACGCTGATGACCGCCGCAGTATTCGCGATGACGATATACTGCTGCGCCTGTACGAAGAGCGTGGGGTAGAGGAACCTGGTCACGAAGGGGGAAAAAGGGATGAGTGCGAGAGTCATCAGTGCCGCTAGGACTATCATCACAAGACTCTGCCGGTAAAACTTGGCGCGAGTCATGACATAGGAATCCTGCGCAAAGTAGCTGAGCAAAACACCGGAAATAGGGAGCATCACGATGCTGACGCATTTCCCAACGACCGCGGCCACTGAGTAAACGGAAACCGCACTGCTGCCCATGATGGGGTGCAGAAATAGACGATCCATATAAGTCGCGATGCTTCCCACGAGGATCCCGGCAAGGAGCAGAAGATAAGTCCTCAGCGTGGTACAGAATAGACCGGTCTTGCCAAAGCCTTCATCAAGGAACCGGGAGAAGTACAGCGCATAGACGCTTCCCGCCAGCTCACCCAGCAGAAAGGCTGTCGGCCAAGGGGCGCCGACGCGTACAAGGAGTGCGCCGGCCGTATAGCCGATCGCACAGAAAAGGTTGCAGAGAAGGACACGGCGATAATCCAGACGAAGGCGGAACGCAACGCTGTAATAGGCCTTGACAATGGCAAACAACGTCGAAAAGCCGATCAGAACCGCCGCGAGGGGACTACAGGTAATCGCGAATGTGGCCACCGCGCTGGAGAGAAAAGCGACCAGAAGGGAGACGAGGGAAAGTGTGTTGAAATCCCCGACCAGACTGCGGGCGCTATACTCACTGTTGCAAACCAGCCGCGTATTGTTCAAGCCGTTTCCGAAGGCACTGGAAAAGATATTGCAGATCCCCATGACTGTGAGGATCTGACCGTAATCCGCCGCAGAAAAATGCGCGCCAAGTAGCGGATAGACGATCAGCTGCAACGCTGCAGTCATCACACCGGAGGCAAAGATGTTGAGTATGATATCCTTGATTTTTTTGTTGATTCTCATAGGGCAGACAGACCTCGATGCATCAGGGAGCATTTTTTCATTCGATGCTCCGCCGTGCGATATCCTCATAGGAGAAGACGCGCATGCCCTCACGCACGGCGACATCCTTCATGTGGCTAAGCTCTTCTGGATGGTCGAGCAGATGCTGTAGGATTTCCCGGATTTCTTCAGTGCTGCCCTCCTGCAGGAAAGCGACGTTCCCGCCGAGATCGACATGATGCGTGCCGGGCCAGTCCTTGATCAGCATGGGCACGCCCTGACCCGCAATCTGCTCCCATAAGACGGAGTGCCGCCCGGGGAAGACGAACAGGTCAGCTGCCGCGGCATAATCGTAGGTTTCGCCGGCTTGGACCCATCCGGCGTATTGTACTTTCGTACCGTCTACCAAGGCATCAAACTGCGTCCGGAGCTCAGGAACCACAGAGCCGAAGACGATAAGCCGCACCCGAGAGTCTTCAAGTTTCTGCACAGCCTCCATCAGCAACAGGGTTTGGGTTTTCCACTGGTCGATCTTCCCACCTGTCATGACAAGGAAATCATTGTCAGCAATATGATATTTTGTCCGAATCCTGTTATGGGCGTCAGTTTGGATGGCTTTTTCCACCAGTTCATCATCGGCACCCATGACCAACAGTTCACATTTTTCTCTGGGGAGACCATACATATCCACAAGGAAATCGACACGGGCAGGCAACACACCATAGAATTTTGTCGCACAGCGAAGAAGCTGGTGTGCGCTGTGTTTCCATAGAATGCGGTGGAGGAATAAGGAGGAAAACCAGTTGGTGGCGCTGTTGGAGTGATCTGCGTGGTTGTCTACATACAGTATGCATTCAGGGTGTTTTGAAACATAGTTTGCTACAAGACCCGCATCGAGAAATTGAGGACTGTGCACAAAAAGAATATTGGGAGAAATAGCTTCCAATTCCTCTGAAAGAGCAGGGAAGCGATTCCCTCGCGAGCCAAGCAGAAGATTGCGTCGTGCACGAAGACGGATGATATATACTCCATCTGCATTTAAATAACGTTCAGCCGGCTTCTTTTCCATTCCCTGATCTGCAATTGCGTAGGGAGTTGCGAGCAAAAAAACACGATGACCTAATTTGGCGTGATATTTGGAAAGAAGGTTTTCCTGATAAGTCCATCCTTCGTTATATGGACCACTTAGGCAGATATGGCAAATAATCATGTGTTGAATCCTCGATCGTTCTCAGCGATAGCGGAAAGCTTTTGGTAATAAAGACGGCTATCGTATCGAGAAAGAGCATATTTGTGGCAAATCTCAATTGTTTCAGACGTTTTTCTCGGTGCGGCGCGCACAGCCTGCTCCAACTGATCCACATTGCGCGGCTCAACAAAGACGGCGACACTCTCATCGGCAATATATGGCATGCCGGAAACATCAAAGCACAACAGGGGCGTGCCGCAGGCAAGCGCTTCCAGACAGGCGTTGGGCATGGTGTCCAGCAAACTCGGGAAGACAAAAAGATCACCCAGAGAATAATATTGCGCCAGCTTTTCCTGATCTCTGAGAAAGCCGATGGGGATATAATTGGGGGGGAGGGAAACCGCGCCCGACTCGACATCAAAGCCGACATGAACGAAAACATAATCGGGATCACCCGCAAAACGCCTGGCCAGTTCCACAAAGTAGCGACAGCCCTTTCGCTCCAAGGAATAGGGGGCGACACAGACCAGAACCTTCTGCTCCGGGCGGATGCCCAGCTCTTCCCGCAGCGCGGCGCAGCCCCGCGGGGAGTAAAACGCGGTGTCGATGGCCTCGTCCAGCACTTCCAGACGTTTGTTCTGCAGCAGGGGGGAGTTCTTTGCCTGCGCCACGACATAGCCCGGCCCCACAAACACAGCAGAGCCCAGAGACGCATAGGCGGCTTTTTTCATGCGGAACAGCGCGGAAGCCCCATTGAACAGAAGAGACTTGGGGTATTCCCGCTTTTCGGGACAGCGGCCGCGGCACTCGGCAAGATAACCGGTACAGCCGTTGCAGTAGGTGCATTTGCCCGTGAAGGGGTATTCGTCGATCATCAGATAGATGAGACGGATGCCGTCCTCCGCCAGGTAGCGGAAGAACAGCGGTTCATTCAGATAGTATCCGTGTGGGCTGAGGAGAAAAACAGTGTCCACGCGATTTTTACGCAGATAGGAGATCAGTCTCCTGGTAGGGAGGACGGAACCGAAGCCCTGCAGACCGAACACCCGGGTCATGGCCGCGTGCAGAACAGCGTGGATCCGGCGGCCGATGCGGTAATAGTTTTCATGGACCGGACCGTCTTCACGCCCGTAGCAGAAGTGGCAGACGGTCCCGCTTCCAGTCAGATGCCGGTACAGACCGACGGCGATTTTCCCGGTGCTGCCGCCGATACAGGTGTTGATGATAGCAACGACTCTCATGGATGTCCCCTTCATGCGCGTTCGCCGTACTCCAGAACCCGCTTCACAAGCCGGAGGTACTGCTCCATGGCGACCTCGTAAGCGTAGCGCTCGTCATAGAGCTTCCCGGCGCGGTCCGCCATGGCGCGGCGCTCGTCCGGGTGCTCGGCGAGATACTGGATCGCGTCCCGGAGCGATTCGGCGTTGCCGATCTCCACGGCCCTGCCGATGTCCTCCCGGGCGACCTCCTCTGCAAGATAGCTCTCCCGCTCCACCACGGCAAGCACCGGCATCCCGCCCTGCAGATAGCTGTAATACTTGCTGGGAGCGCAGGTGCCGATGAGACCCTTTTCCAGACTCACCACCGCGCAGGAGCTGACAGCCACGGCCTGCTCAAAGTCTTTCCCGGTCAGAAAACCCAGCAGCTGCACGTTGCGGAGATTGTGCTCCGCGAGAAAGGTCTGCACCGCCTCCGTCTTCCCGCCGTGGCCCACGATCAGAAAGCGCACGCGGGGATCGTCCTTCAACAGCATAGCCGCGTGAAGCAGCGTCTCCATGTCCTGGCAGATGCCCATGTTGCCGAAATAGGAGACCACAAACTGCCCCTCCGCGTAGCCGAAGCGGGCATAGGCCTCCGCGTCCGGGGTGAGGCGCTTTTCATGGGCCCAGTTGGCGATGGTCACAACGCGCTCCGGGCTCAGCTCCGGGCGGTGGGAGAGCAGAAAGCTGCGCATCTCGTCCGTCAGGGCGACCACGCAGTCCACCGATTGATACAGCGCGTGGTTGATGCGGCGCATCACACGGCTGATGGCGTCGGTGGCTTGAAGAGACCCGGAGGCATAGGCCACCTCCGGGTAGATGTCGTAGGCGACGAAGATAAATTTCGTTCCCCAGCGCCGCTTGGCCAGAATGGGCACGACGGGCAGCACGGGGGGATTGGAAAAAACAAAGACGCAGCGGTAGTTTTTCAAAATGCGCGCATGCAGCAGCATCCGGAAAGTGAGGGAGAAATAGTTGATCAGCCGTCCCAGCTTGCCGGTGCGTCTGAGCTGCAGATAGCGGACACGGCGGATGCCGACGCCCTCCACGGTCTCGCGCAGCGGAGCTGCGCCTTCGGCATATTCTTTCGGATAGCCCACCAGTGCGTCGACTGTGTAGCCCTGCGAGGCGAGATACCGCGCGGTGTCAAACGGCAGCGTGGCGGAGGAATTGTGGTCCGGGTAGAAAAACTGCCCGAGAAACAGAATGTCCCGCTTGTCCATGCGCCGCCTTCTTTCAATCTTATTCCTGCTCAGGTGATTTTGCAGCTTCTCCGGCGGCCTGCTCGGCCAGCCAGGGCATCTGCGACTCGAACCCCTCGGTGCTCTCCTTGGAAAACATGATCCGGAAGGTGTTGAACATCAGCTCCAGATCGACGAGAAAATTCATCTCGTTGATATACATGAGATCAAACTCCAGCTTCTCATAGGGAGAGGAGTTGTACTTGCCGTAGACCTGCGCGTAACCGGTCAGACCGGCCTTGACCTGCAGACGCAGGGCAAACTCCGGCAGCTGCTTTTCGTATTCGGCGGCGATCTCGGGCCGCTCGGGCCGCGGCCCCACAATGGTCATATCGCCGTTGAGTATGTTGATCAGCTGGGGCAGCTCATCCAGACGACAGGCGCGGATCAGCCGGCCCACCGGCGTGATGCGGGGATCGTTTTCCCCGGTGGAGAGCCGGGCCACGCCGTCCTTCTCCGCGTCGACCCGCATGGAGCGGAATTTGTAAATTTGAAACAGCTTGCGGTCCTTGGTCAAGCGTGTCTGCTTGTAGAAGACCGGGCCGCCGTCGTAGAGCTTGACGGCCAGGGCGGTGAACAGCATCAGCGGACTGAGCACGATCAGCCCCAGCAGGGAGGCAAAGATGTCAAAGACGCGTTTGACAAAGAGGTATTCCAGAGATTTGGTGGCCCGCCGCACGGAAAAGACCGGGGAGGAAAACGAACGGATGTGCTGCGCACCGCCCATGATGATATTGCCCACATGGGGCAGGAAAAAACCCCGGACGTTTTCCTGGGCGCAGTAGCCGCAGAGGGCGTTCATCAGCGCCGGCTCCACACCGGTGACGAAGATGGCGTCATAGTCACGGATCTGCTCTCTGAGCGCGGCAAAGTCGTCACCCTCATACTGAATGAGCTTTTCCACCTTGAACAGCCGCTCCACGGGCTGCCCGGAGATGTCGCCGAAGCGCACCAGATCTTCCTTCGTCCGATAGATGACCACTGTGCGATACTGCCGGACGACGCGGTAATAGAACCGGGTGGCCCAGTAGGACCAGGCGCAGTTCCAGAGAAACTGCACCACGAGCAGCGGCAAAAAGGGGAGTGGGTTCCAGAACTTGAACCATGCGAGGGAAACCGCAAAATAGGTCAGAATGACGCTGAAGAAGTCCGCCAGGAATTGGGAGAAAGCCAGCGCTCGGATCCGGAAATAGCCCAGCGTATAGGCGCTGAACATGGAGTTGAACCAGATCAGCAGCACCGAATAGCCCATCGCGACAAAGTAATTGTAGCGGAACTCCCGGGTAAACGTAATTCCGTTGGGGTAGCGGAACCAGAACCAGAAGGCAAAAAACAGCAGCACGCTGACAAAGGCGTGCAGATATTTGACAAAGCGCAGCTTCAGAGAGCCCGCATTGGATTCGGTGTTGTTGATGTACATCAAGATTGATTCCTTTGCAGAGCGGCGAACCGGAATTTCACAGCTGCCGGACGCCCCTTATTCATCAGATAAACCACTGACAGGACAACTTTTTTCAATCTATAATATTACCATGTCGCACGCGTTTCGTCAACTGCCGCGGCGTGCGGACGAGAAGGGAAAGTGTAGGGTTTACAATGATGTGTGACAGAAGGTAAAAAAGAATAGCGAATAGAGAGTACCTGTGTTAGGGTTGAGTTGCTCAGACAAAATCGAAAGGCAG
>ONPY01000118.1 GCA_900319835.1 uncultured Eubacteriales bacterium
AAGCAGGCCGAGGTCGTGGACATCGGCGTGGAGGACGGGCGCGTCGTCTCCGTCACGACGCACACCGGCGCGGTCTACCGCTGCCGCGCGGCGGTGGTAGCCTCCGGCACCTACCTCGACGGCCGCACCATCGTGGGCGAGGTGCTGCGCTCCTCCGGCCCGGACGGGCTTGCTCCGGCGGTACCGCTGGCGGACTGTCTCAGAGGCCTGGGGCTCAGCCTGCGCCGCTTCAAGACCGGCACGCCCCCCAGGGTCAACGCCAGGACCGTGGACTTTTCCAAAATGGAGCTGCAGCCGGGGGACGATGAGCCCGAGCCCTTCTCCTTTTCCACGCTCACCGTGCCGGAAAACCTGGCGGTCTGCTATCTGACCTATACCAACGAAAAAACCCATGAGATCATCCGGGCCAATCTCGACCGCAGTCCCATCTATTCCGGGGTGATCGAGGGCGTGGGGCCCCGCTACTGTCCCAGCATTGAGACCAAGGTGATGACCTTTTCGGACAAGCCCCGGCATCAGCTCTTTGTGGAGCCGATGGGGCTGGAGACCGAGGAGCTGTACATTCAGGGCTTCTCCTCCTCCCTGCCGGAGGAGGTGCAGGTGCAGATGCTGCACACCATCCCGGGACTGGAGCACGCGGAGATGACCCGCTGCGCCTACGCCATTGAGTACGACTGCGTGGATCCCACGGAGCTCTATGCCACGCTGGAGTGCAAAAAAGTCCCCGGCCTCTACGGGGCGGGGCAGTTCAACGGCTCCTCCGGTTACGAGGAGGCCGCGGTGCAGGGCTTTGTCGCCGGTGTCAACGCGGCGCGGAAAATCCGGGGGCAGACTTCCTTCATTCTCCGGCGCAGCGACGGCTACATCGGCACGCTCATCGACGACCTGGTGACCAAGGGCACCAACGAGCCCTACCGCATGATGACGTCCCGGAGCGAATACCGGCTGCTGCACCGGCAGGACAACGCCGACCAGCGGCTCGCCGGTCTGGGGCGTGAGCTGGGCCTTGTGAGCGAAGAGCAATACCGGAAGGTATTGGACAAGTACGCCGCGGTGGAAGCGGAGCTTTCCCGGCTGGAGAACACCCACGTGGCGCCGACGGAGGAAGTCAACGCCCTGCTGACCGAAAAGGGTACCGTGCCCATCGCCACGGGCTTTTCCCTGGCGGAGCTGGTGCGGCGGCCGCAGATCAGCTACGGCGACACGGCTCCCTTTGACCCGGGCCGCCCCGCCCTGCCCAGGGCCGTGCAGCAGCAGGTGGAGATCCGGCTGAAATACGACGGCTATATCAAGCGGCAGCTGAGACAGATCGAGGAGTTTACCCGCATGGAGGAAAAGAAGCTGCCGCCCGAGCTGAACTACGCCGCCATCTCCGGGCTGCGGCTGGAGGCGCGGGAGAAGCTGGAAAAGATCCGACCCGAGAACTTTGGTCAGGCCAGCCGCATTTCCGGCGTGTCCCCGGCGGACATCTCGGTGCTGATGGTCTATATGGAGAGCAGAAGATGAGCAAGGTGGTACTGGGTTTTTCCGGCGGGGTGGACTCCGCCGTGTCCGCCGTGCTGCTCAAAAAGGCGGGCTTTGAGGTCCACGGCCTGTACCTGGACAACACGAGCGGCGAGGCCAGGCGCGAGGCCGTCGCCTCCGCCGAGAAGATGGGCATGGAGCTGCGCGTTCTGGATGTACACAGCGCGCTGGAGGAGAAGGTCTGCAAGCCCTTTACGGACTGCTATCTCCGGGGTGAGACGCCGAATCCCTGCATCCTCTGCAACCCGACCTTGAAGTTCCCGTCCCTCCTCGAGGAGGCCGACCGGATCGGGGCGGAGCTGGTGGCGACCGGCCATTATGCCCGGGCGGAGGGCGGCGCACTGTACAAGGGGCAGCCCGCCAACGATCAGAGCTACATGCTCTGCCGCCTGACAAGGGAGCAGGTGCGCCGTCTGACCCTGCCGCTGGGAAGCTATGAGAAGAAGCAGGTGCGGGCCCTGGCGGAGGAATTCGGTCTGCCCGCCGCCCATAAGAAGGACAGCATGGAGATCTGCTTCATCCCGGACAAGGACTATGTGGGCTGGATGTCCCGGCGGACCGCGCTGCCCGGGCCGGGGGACTTTGTGTTCCACGGCGAGGTCATCGGGCGGCACGCGGGCATTGTCCACTGGACGGTGGGCCAGCGCATCCCCGGCCTGCATGGTGGGCGCAAGCTCTACGTTTCCCGCATCGACGCGGGAAAAAACACGATCGAGCTTGCCCTCTGGGAGGAGCTGTTCAAGACCGAGCTTCTGGCGCGGGATTTCAACTGGCTCATCGAGCCGCCGGAGGGAATGTATCTTGAAGCCAGCGTCCGGGTGCGGCACACCAAGTGGGAAGAGCCGCCCTGCCGCGTCACCGCAGAGGGGGGTACGGCCCGGATCTCGTGCCAGTCCCCCGTGCGGGCCCCGGCCCCGGGGCAGAGCGCCGTGCTCTATCAGGGCGAGCGGCTACTCGGCGGCGGATTTATTACAGAATAGAAGAGGAGGGCTTCGCCCTCCTCTTTTCTACGCTGTGGCGAAGTTGCCCTCCCCGTCGTACCAGATCACCGGCACTGCGCCCGTCACCAATAACACCATGTCCCCCGGCGTGGAGACGAAACCGGCCCGGCCGTAGCCGCGTTTGACCGTGAGCGGCCGGCTGAGCACGCCGCCCCTGGCCCAGCTCGGCAGGGTGCTCTCCAGATAGCTTTTGAGCCGCGCGGCAAAGTCCGCCCCGTCGCTCACCGCGCCCAAGCATCGCTCCCCCGCCCAGACCGTTTCCCGCAGAGCGACGCCCGGGGTCGCGCGCAGGATCGCGTCGGCAAGCTCCGGCGCTCTGTCCGTGCCTTTTTTCAGCCGCAGACGCACGTGGGTCTTCACTTCCGGCAGCTCCGCCCGCCCCGGCAGGATCTCCTCCGCCGCGAATACCGCGGCTCGCTCCGCCCGGCGGGCCGCCGCCGGGGTGCACGCCAGGTCGAGCCGCTGCCCCGCCACCTCGAAATCGCAGCAGGGGCGCAGATGCGCCCCCAGGACGAAGCCCAGGGAGAGCAGGAGCAGCAGCGTTTTTTTGATCATGTTACCACCTCCGATGGTTAACATAACGTTTTCCTGTTTCCCCGTCAAGGCCTTCGGCAAAGGCTCCCAGAAAGTCTGTTTATCCGTTTGCTTCCGCGCTCGAGAGAGCAGCGGCCTCCGCGGCGGAGACCTCAAAGGCCACCCGCTCCACAGGGCCCGCCTCGGTCAGCTTGATATAGCTGCGGCTCTGGAAGCGGCCAGAGAGCTCCACGCGCTCGCCCACCGTCCAGCGGGACGCCTGCCGGGCGAGACTGCCCCAGCAGATGCAGGGCAGGTAATCCGAACGGCCGTAGCTGCGGTTGACCGCAAGCATCAGATCGCAGATCTCCCGGCCCATGGGCGTGACGCGGAGATTCGGCTCCTTGCAGAGTGTGCCCCGGAGCTCTACGGCGTTCTCGTCCGGGCCGTCGCAGAGCGCAAGCTCGCGGGCCAGGACCGTCAGCACCAGGCGGGCGCCCTCGCCGCGCCGGTTGTTATAGCTGCGCAGCTGGCCCAAAACCCGCAGCTTCTCCCGTGCCTGTACCTCCACCTGTGCCAGAAGCTCCGGGCGGACCAGGACGTTGAGCCTGTCCGCCGTGCCGGAGAGCCGGCACACCTCCAGGGGAAAGCTGTAAAAGCGCCGGCCCCGGCTCTCGTGGGAGAAGACCGGGGGTCCGGCCATCACGCCGCAGAGTCTGACCGCATTGTTTTCCTTGTTCAGTTCCATCCGTGAGCCGTCCTTTTCGTCTTTGATGCTTCATCTTATTCGGCGGCGGCACTTGAATATGCCGGGGGTTCGCGGTATAATGGGATGTCAAAATCATGAAAAAAGGAGATTCTTTTATGGATATCAGCGAGATCCTGAAAACCTGCGACCACACCCTGCTGCGCGTCGACTGTACCAGCGACGAGATCCGCACTCTCTGCGACCAGGCCATCCGCTACAACTGCGCCAGCGTCTGCATTCCCCCCTGCCATGTGGCCGGAGCCAGGCGCTATGTGGGCGACCGGCTCAAGCTGTGCACGGTCATCGGCTTCCCCAACGGGTACATGACCTCCGCCGCCAAGGCCTTTGAGGCCGCCGACGCGGTCAAAAACGGCGCCGATGAGATCGACATGGTCATCAACGTCTCCATGGTCAAGGACGGCTGCTGGGTGGACGTGGCAAACGACATCCGCGCCGTGCGCGAGGCAACGAAGGGCAAGATCCTCAAGGTCATCATCGAGTGCTGCCTGCTGACCGACGAGGAGAAGATCCACCTGTGCAAGGTGGTCTCCGACTGCGGGGCCGACTTCATCAAGACCTCCACCGGCTTTTCCCGCGGCGGCGCCACCCGCGAGGACGTCAAGCTCCTGCGCGAAAACTCCCCCTACACGCTCAAGGTCAAGGCCGCCGGCGGCATCGCGAGCCTGCAGGACGCGGAGGACTTCCTCGCGCTGGGGGCCGACCGTCTCGGCACCAGCCGGATCGTGAAGCTGGCCATGGAGCAGGAAAAGCTGGCCGGCGCACCGCAGGAGAATTATTAAAAGAGAGAAAAAATGTAGGTTTGTCAATGATGTGTGACAGAGTTAGGAAAAGAAGAAAGAGCCTGTTTAGGAGAGAGCCAGCCGAGAGGACGCATTGGGAAATCGTTGTATT
>ONPY01000015.1 GCA_900319835.1 uncultured Eubacteriales bacterium
TGCTCTTGACATACTTGCCCTCGGAGAAGAGGTACATGTCCAGAGAGTTGGGGCTCTTGGCGTCCCAGAGGCGCAGGGTGTTGATGTTCTGGCCGCCGTAGCCGGCGATCAGCATGTCGCGGGGCAGGGCGATGACGGCGTCGTAGCCGGTATGCTCGGCGCGGTAGTGGCCGTAGTTGTCCCAGTGGGGAGAGATCTGGCCGCCGAAGCGGACCTCCACCTCGTCCTCGTAGCGGGGGATGAGCCAGGACTCCGCCGCGGTGCGCCAGTTGTCGGCGACCTCTATCTGCTTGCCGTCCTTGAAGCGCTGCTTGAAAATGCCAAGCTCGTAGCAGATGGAATAGCCCGTGGCCTGCAGGCCCTCGGTGGCCATGGAGTCCATATAACATGCGGCGAGACGGCCGAGACCGCCGTTGCCGAGACCGGCGTCCGGCTCTTCTTCAAAAATGTCCGCGGCGCTGCGGCCCATATCCTCCAGCGCGCCGACCACCGCGTCGGCCACGCCCAGGTTATAGGCGTTCTTCATGAGGCTGCGCCCCATGAGAAACTCCATGGACATGTAGTGTACTTCTTTTTCACCCTTGCGGGGATCCTCAACAGCCAGCAGACGGCTCATCAGCTCACGGATGACGATGGCGGTCGCCTGGAAAATCTGCTCGTTGGTGGCCTCCTCACTGGAGATGGAGAACTGTGCGCAGAGCTTGTCTTCGATCGCACTGCGGACTTCTTCGCGGGAAATCTGATTGATCATGAATGAACCTGCCTTTTTGGAAGAATGAAATGCGGGGAATTGCACGCAATCGGTGCGTCGGGCATCCGTCCGGCGCACCGATTGGATGGATTTGTCTTGGGAAAACGCTTACAGCTTGCTGCCCTTGGGGACCACGATGGGCAGCTTCTCGTTGCCGGTGAGCACGGTTTTGGGCGAGAAGGTGACGGCCTTGTCGACAATCACATACTCCAGATTGGAGTCCTCTCCCACGGTGCAGCCGCGCATGACGATGCAGTTTTTGAGCTTGGCGCCCTTGGCGATGCGCGCGCCGGAGAAGACGATGCAGTTTTCGATGCTGCCTTCGATGATGCAGTTGTCGGCCACCAGGCAGTTGCGGGAAGAGGAGCCCTCGCTGTAGTAGGTGCTGACCTCCTCGCGGACCTTGGTGAAGACGGGGCGGTCGGCGGGGAAGACCTCGTGGCGGATGGAGGAGTCGAGCATGTCCATGTTTGCCTTGAAGTAGGTGTTGACGCTGCGCAGCAGGGCGGCGTAGCCCTCGTGCAGGTACACGTCCATCTTGCCGCCGGCCTTGAGGAAGTTGGGAATGGCCTCGCGGTGCCAGAGGAAGATGTTGTGCCTGCGGCAGGTCTCGATCATGTCGAGCAGGACGTCCTTGTTGATGATGTAGGCCTCCATGCTCACCGGACCCACGCTGGGATCGACGGTGTCCTGCAGCATCTCGGTCACATAGCCGTCCTCGCCCTGGAGGTAGGTCATGCGGAAGCCGGCGGAATCTCTGCGGGTGCAGATAGCGGTGATCTGGGCGCCGGAGCGGCGGTGCTGCTCCATGGGCTTTGTCAGATCGATGTTGGCGCACATGTCGCCCAGCATCAGCACAACATATTTGGCCTTGATGTCCTCAATGTAAGAGCGGACAGAGATCAGAGCCTCCATGGTGCCGGCATAGTTGCCGCGGTGGTACTCGGGCAGGCCGAAGGGGGGCAGCATTCTCAATCCGCCGGTACGGCGGGCCATATCCCAGGCCTTGCCGCCGCCCAGATGGTCCAGCAGAGACTGGTAGTCGCGCTGCATGATGACGCCCACGTCCACAATGCCGGCGTTGCGCATGGCGGAGAGGGAGAAGTCGATCAGGCGATAGCGGCCGCAGAAGGGAAGAGAGGCCGCGGTGCGCATGCTGACGAGGGATCTGAGGTTGGGATCGGTATAGTAGGCGAAAATCAGACCGTGGAAATCGTTCATGGCTTAAACCTCCTCGCTTTCGCTGATCATGGCGCCGGCGGGGACAGAGGCGCCGGGACGAATTTCAATGCCGGGGCCGAGGGTGGCCACGCTCCAGGCGTCGGTCCCGTCGGGGGCACCGCCCACATGGGCGCCGGCGTGTACAACGGCGTTTTCGCCGATGATGGCGAACTCCACCACCGCGCCGGCCTCCACCACCGCGCCGGGCATCAGCACGCTGTAGAGCACTCTCGCGCCCACCTCGATCTTGACGGAGGGAGAGAGCACGGAGTTTTCCACAATGCCGTCGATCTCACAGCCCTCGGTGACGATGGAATGGATGATCTCGGCATGGCGGCCGGTCTGATGCGGGGGGCAGATGGGGCTTCTGGCGGAGATGGGCCAGTCGGGGTCGTAGAGGTTGATCAGGTCCGGGGAGAGCATGTCCATGTTGGCGTCCCAGAGACTGGTGATGGTGCCCACGTCGCGCCAATAACCCTGGAAGCGGTAGGGCCAGAGCTTCTCGCCGTCAGCGATCATGGCGGGGATGATGTTGTGGCCGAAGTCATGGCGGGAGTTGGCATTCGCCTCGTCCTGGACCAGGTACTTGCGCAGCTTCTTCCAGTCGAAGATGTAGACGCCCATGGAGGCCAGGTCGCTCTTGGGGTGTTTGGGCTTCTCCTCAAACTCCTTGATATAGCCGTCCTCGCCCAGGTTCATCATACCGAAGCGGGAGGCCTCCTCCAGAGAGACGGTCAGCACCGAGATGGTGCAGGCCGCGTTGTGCTCGATATGTTCACGCAGCATGTCGGCGTAGTCCATCTTGTAGATGTGGTCGCCGGAGAGGATCAGCACATGGTCGGGATCATAGTTCTCAATAAAGGCGATGTTCTGGTAAATGGCGTTGGCGGTGCCGGAGAACCAGGAGCCCTTCTCGCCCGCGGACTGATACGGGGGCAGGATGTAGACGCCGCCGTCGCTGACGTCGAGATCCCAGGGCTGGCCGGAGCCGATGTAGCTGTTGAGCTGCAGGGGGCGGTACTGAGTCAGGACACCGACGGTGTCGATGCCGGAGTTGGCGCAGTTGGAAAGGGGAAAGTCGATGATTCTGTACTTGCCGCCAAAGGGTACGCTGGGTTTGGCGACATTCTGGGTCAGGGCGTAAAGGCGGGAGCCTTGTCCGCCTGCCAGAAGCATGGCAATGCACTTCTTCTTCATGGGCAGCCTCCTCTTCGTATATACTGTGGAACATGCAGGATATACAGGTTTAATTGAAGCGATTCATGGCTCGCTCCGGGCCATCTTTGATATAGGATTCCACGGCCTCGGCCGCGCGCTCGGCGGCGGATTGCATGTCCAGCGCGTCCTGATCCCGGAACACGCCCAGCACCCAGTCGGCCATGTCGTAGTCGGGGTGCGGGGGCGCGCCCACGCCGACGCGGATGCGGGGAAAGGCGTCGGTCCCCAGGGCGGCGATGATGCTCTTGAGCCCGTTGTGGCCGCCGGCGGAGCCCTTCGTGCGGATGCGCAGCTTGCCGGGCGGCAGGCTCACCTCGTCCGAGACCACAAGCACGTGGTCGGCGGGGATCTTGTAGAAGCGGACGGCCTGGCCCACGGCATTGCCGGAGAGATTCATGAAGGTCTGGGGCTTCATGACCAGCGCCCTTTCGCCACCCAGATCCACCTGGGCGGTCAGCGCGTTAAAGCGCAGACGGTTGACGGCAAAGCCCTTTTTCTTCGCGAGCGTATCGCAGACCAGAAAGCCCGCGTTGTGGCGCGTGAAGTCATATTTCGGGCCGGGGTTTCCGAGAAAGACAACAAGCCAGCTCGGTCCGCCGGAGGATGAAAACAGCATGGAACAGTTTCCTTTTTCGGCCCCGCCGGGCCCCGCTGGGGAGCGGCGGCTGCGGCCGGGAAGATAGACCGAGGCCCACAGTCCGTGTTTTCCCCGGTGGGAAAAGGAAGGCTGCGGGCGTCGGAATGTAAAAATCAGTCGAACAGATTGGAAATGGAGACCTCTTCGTAAATGCGGCGGATGGCCTCGGCAAAGACGGAGGCGGTGGTCAGGTAGTGGATCTTGGGGGATTTCTCCTTGTCGGTGGGGAAGGGGATGGTGTCGAGCAGGAGCAGCTCCTCGATGCAGCTTTCGTTGATGCGGTCGAGCGCGGGGCCGGAGAGCACGCCGTGGGTCGCGCAGGCGTAGACCTCCTTCGCGCCGCCGATCTCCTTGATGGCCTTGGCCGCGCCACAGAGGGAGCCGGCCGTGTCCACAATGTCGTCGAGCAGGATGCAGGTCTTTCCGGAGACGTCGCCGATGATGTTCATGACCTCGGACTGGTTGGCACGCTCGCGGCGCTTGTCCACGATGGCCATGTTGACGCCCAGCTTCATGGAGAAGGCGCGGGCACGGGCAGTGCTGCCCACGTCGGGGGAGACCACCATGACATTTTCGTTGCCCTTGCCGAACTTGTTGACGTAGTGCTTGACAAAGAGATGGCTGCCCATCAGGTTGTCCACGGGGATATCGAAGAAGCCCTGAATCTGCGCGGCGTGCAGGTCCATGGTCAGGACCCGGTCAGCGCCGGCGGCGGTGATGAGATTTGCAACCAGCTTTGCGGAGATGGGATCGCGGCTCTTGGCCTTGCGGTCCTGACGGGCGTAGCCGAAGTAGGGGATGACGGCGGTGATGCGGCCGGCAGAGGCACGGCGCATGGCGTCGATCATGATGAGCAGCTCCATCAGGTTGTCGTTGACAGGCTTGCAGGTGGACTGCACGATGAACACGTCCTTGCCCCGGACCGGCTCATACACAGAGACGGAGCACTCCCCGTCGGCAAAGTGAGAGACGTTCGTGTTGCCCAGGCTGCGATACAGGTCGGCGCAGATCAGCTCGGCCAGAGCGGGGTTGGAGTTGCCGGTGAAGACCACGATTTCTTTGCCGTGTGAGATCATATTCTCTTTTTCCTCCGTAAAACGAATCAGACTTGCGCGTGCGCGCACTTCTCAGTTTGACTTTATCACAGGCATTATACCACGGGAGGAAGCAAATGGGAAGAACTTTAGCGCTTTTTGTGCGAGAAGAAAAGCCAATAAAAAAGCGATTTACAAGAGAAAGCTTTTTGTGTATAATATTTAATTACTGACGAATGGATGAATGAACCGCAGGAGAGTGCAGACATGCTGGAATTTGAAGAATACAAGACCAAACTCAACGCCCTCAAGCCCGACCTCGAGGTGCTCCGCTCCGCCTTGAAGCTGGAAAGCGCCCAGAAGGAGATCGAGGAGCTGGAGGCCGCCAGCGCCCGCGAGGGCTTCTGGAACGACGTGGAGAAGTCCCAGAAGGTGCAGAAGCGGCTGAAAAATCTGAAGGACAAGGTGGAGAACTTCAACCGCCTCTGCTCCGGGTGGGACGATCTCTACGCCCTGTGCGAGATGGCCATTGAGGAAAACGACGACTCCATGCTGGAGGAGCTGAAAAACGACTTCAACGCCTTCAGCCAGAAGATGGAGTCTACACGCCTGTCCACCCTGCTGACCGGGGAGTATGACGCCAACAACGCCATCCTCACCTTCCACGCCGGCGCCGGCGGCACCGAAGCGCAGGACTGGGCCTCGATGCTCTACCGCATGTACAACATGTGGGCCGACCGCCACGGCTACAAGGTGCGCGTGATGGACTATCTCGACGGCGAGGACGCGGGGCTGAAAAGCGCCACCATCATGATCGAGGGCGAGAACGCATACGGCTATCTCAAGAGCGAGCACGGTATCCACCGGCTCGTGCGCGTCTCCCCCTACGACAACGCCGGGCGGCGCCACACCTCCTTCGTGGCGGTGGAGGTCATGCCCGAGATCGCCGATGACAGCGAGATCGAACTCAGGGATGAGGACATCAAGATGGATGTCTACCGCTCCTCCGGCGCCGGCGGGCAGAAGGTCAACAAGACCTCCTCGGCCGTGCGGCTGACCCACATCCCCACGGGCATCGTGGTATCCAGCCAGGTGGAGCGCAGCCACTTCCAGAATCTCGAAAACTGCAAGGACATGCTGCGGGCACGCCTGGCGGAGATCAAGGAGCGCGAGCATCTGGAGAAGATCAGCGATATCAAGGGCGTGCAGATGAAGATCGAATGGGGCAGCCAGATCCGCTCTTACGTCTTTATGCCCTACCAGTTGGTCAAGGACCACCGCACCGACTTTGAAAACAGCAACATCGACGCCGTCATGAACGGCGACATCGACGGCTTCATCAACGCCTTCCTCTCCATGAAGGCCCAGAGCTGAGCAAGATAAAACGCGAAAGCGCTTTCCCGTGAGGGAAAGCGCTTTCGCGTTTCAATCAGTCCGTGACGGTGACGCGGAGGGTGCCGATCTCGGGGACGTGGACCGTCAGCTCGTCCCCGGCTTTCAGCCAGTCCTGCTTCTCCGGCGGCCGACCGAGGATGACGCCCGCGGGCGTGCCGGTGAGGATCACGTCCCCCGGCTCGAGCGTGCAGCAGCGGGAGAGAAAGCTCACGAGCGCGGGAATGGAATAGATCATGTCGCCGGAAAAGCCGTCCTGCCGCTTTTCCCCGTTTTTATACCCCGTCAGGTGCATGGCGTCGGGGCGCACCTCATCCGCCGTGACGATCCAGGGACCCAGGGGACAGAAGGTGTCGCAGGTCTTGCCGGGGGTCCACTGGCTGGCGGCCTTCTGCAGATCCCGGGCGGAGATGTCGTTTGCCAGGGTGTAGCCGAAGACGCAGCCAAGCGCTTCCTCGGGAGAGACATTTGCGGCGCGGCGGCCGATCACCACGGCGATCTCCGCCTCGTAGTCGTGCTTTTTCGAAGCGGGGTTGAGGCGCACCTTGCCGCCGTGGGGGACCAGGGTGTTGCGGAACTTGCAGAAGATCTCCGGCGAGCCCGGCGGCGCCTTGAACAGCTCCGGAACCTCGGCGGCGTGGGCGGCGTAGTTTTTGCCCACGCAGAGGATCTTTTCCGGCGCGTCGGAGGCGGGGGCGAAGGCAATTTGATCCGGGGAGAGGAAGGCGCCCGCCTGTTGTACGACAGGTTCCAGCGCAGCCAGAGCGGCCTCCCGCCCCATGGCGAGAGCCTCGGCCATGGTCACGGGCGTGCCCGGCCCGGCAAAGGCGGATGCGTCCACGATCCCGCGTTCGGTGACGATGCCGAGCGCGTTTGCCCCGGCTTTTTTGAAATTGACCAGTTTCATGGCTTCCTCCAGTCCGCGATGCGAAATGTCATTGTTTGAAGATGCTGACGACCGCCATCAGCATGACGAGAATCAGCAGGATGTTGAGCAGCAGGGGATTCATGGAGATTGCCAGCATCACGCCCAGCAAGGCGGCAAGACTCCCCGCGGTCATGGCGGCGAGGATCAGCTTGCGGTTATAGAGCCCGGCTCTCATGATGGAGACGCCGCCGGTGACGGGGATGATGACGCCCAGCACCAGCGTGAGCGTCAGGGCTGCCACGGGGGAGAGAGCCAGCAGCAAGAGCAGGGCGGCGGCGATGGGCTTGCAGGGCACGCCCATCATGTTGAGAAAGCCGATGCCCACACAGCCGACACACAGCACCGCGAGCTTTCCGCCCCGCAGCCCCACGGCCGTGCCGGTGGAGCCGGCGCTCACGACCATTTTGACGATCAGCGCGGCCATGGAGACCAGCAGGGCGCAGCCCATGATCTTTTTGAGCGTGGCCCCGTCCATGCGGCTGACGGCCCGCCCGCCGAGGGCGGCCCCCGCTGCGAGACAGAGCATGAACAGCGCGAGCGTCAGCGCGTCGGCGGTGTTCTCCGAGAGCAGATAGCGGAAGGCGATGAGCGCGCCGGGGACGATGGTGGCGGCGATGAGGCAGCTGGGGAGGCTCCTGTCATCAGCCAGACGGAAGCGCTTGATGAGCAGGGTGTTGAGCAGAAAATCGGACACGCCGAGCGTGCAGAGAAAGAACACGCCAGCCTCCAGCGGGGCGAGCAGCTTCAGATCGCCCGGGGCGCTGTGCAGCGCCTCCCGGTGTTTCACCAGGTCCCGGCCGAGAACAAAGGCGTAGACCAGGCCGCACAGCAGAAAGACGATGCCTGTGATTCTGGGCAGGCTCATGCGCGTACCTCCTCTCTGAAAAAAACGGACGGCAAGAGCCGCCCGTTTGTGGGGGTGCATCTCTCGGCACCATCTTAACAAAAGCGGAGAGATTGTGCAAGCGCCGCGCTTATTAGGACGCGCTTTTTGTGATTCCGACCTTTCCGGTCAGGCGAAAGACCAGCGGGTAGACGCCCATGTCCACAAAGATGACCGCCGCGTAGCGCAGGGTGCGGACGAGGTAGGCTGCCAGGGTGCCGCTCTCCAGAAATTCCTTGGAGAAGGGCAGCTTGAGCAGGGTGTTGAGCCCGAAAAAGACCGCGACGCCGCCGAGGACCCGGAGCACCGAGCGCAGCGGGCTGCGGGTATTTTCAAAGTTGACCCATCTCTGCTCAAACTCGACGCCCAGCACAAAGCCCACCAGCATCCCGTAGCCCGTGTAATAGTCCGAGCTCTTGCAGTAGAAGAAGCCGGGCAGTCCCAGAAGCAGAAGCAGACCGTAAAACACGCGGGGATTATGAAACTTCCGCTGGAGCCAGGGCACCGCGACGATGATCACAAGGCCGAGCGCCCAGCCGCAGAGAACGTCCGTGGGATAGTGTACGCCGAGACAGAAGCGGGATACACCGATCAGCAGCGTCAGCACCACGGCGATCACCGTGAGCGCGTTTTTCTTCGCGTACGCGGCCACAGACCCGTAGACCGCCACGGCGTTGGTGGAGTGCCCGCTGGGGAAGGAGTACTCCTGCGCGGCGATGTTGTAGATGTCCGCGCTCTTGTCCACCGGCTTGAGACACCGGATCTCAGGCGTGTCAAAATAGGGCCTGCGGCGCACGAAGATGTTTTTGATCATAGGGTTGAGCACCAGGCCGACCAGCACGTTCAGCCCCACAAAGCGGCCGAAGCGCTTGTCAAAACACCAGTACAGAAAGCCGATCACCGCCACGCAGGCCAGTTCCTCCCCGAAGGCGGAGACGAAGGAGGCGACCGCCGTGCCCAGAGCGCCCATGTGCGTCTGGAGCCAGAGAATCAGCGAGACCTCCCAATCAAAGAAAAAAGTGCTGCCGACAAGTTCCATGTGTGGTTCCTCCTCTACAAGCTGTGATCCTAAGACCATCATACCCCTCGGCAGGGCGCATTTCAAGCAAATCCTTGCCCGCAGCCGACGCAGAATCAGAGAACAAAGAGCGCCAAAAGCAGACGCAATATCCAAGCAGGAACCCTTTTGCATGTGATTGCAAAAACCTGGCAGGCGGGGAAACCCTATGCAGGAAACCGGGTTGTTCGTTTCCCCCGTCCGGGACAGGGATGGAGAGCAGCAGCGTAAAGCGGCCGGGGGAATCGGTCCGCGTTTCGACCATGCCGCCGCAGCGCTCGGCCGTGTCGCGGATGATCTTGAGACTGTAACTGTCGAAAGAGTGTTCCGGCCCGTGAGATAATAAAGGGAGTATAGCCCAAAGTATTTTCTCAATAAGGAGGCACAGTGTTCTACATAGGCTTGAATAGAACTATCATCAGCCGATAGCAGTTTTTCTTTATCTCCGGTCCAGTATGTAAATAGGCTTTGCTTTCCTTCCGCAAGAGAGACGGGCGCAGGCTTTCATGCCTGCGCCCGGAGTTTCTGATCCTCGTGGTTTGCGCTTGCTGTTACGCCTCGGTCATGATGCAGCGGATAACCTTTTCGCAGCGCTTCCTGTCGTAGACCACCGGCACGGGGTAGACGGGGTTGGCCTCCGCCAGCGCCCAGGTAACCATCTGGGGGATGTCCGCCTCCTTGATGAAGTCAAAGCCGGTTGGAATGTTCATCCGCCTGTTCATGGCGCGGATCTCATCGATAAAGGCTCGGGCCTTCTCCGTGTCCGTGCCGTCAAACTTCACGCCGGTCAGCTCCGCCAGATGGGCCAGCTTTTCCTCCACCGCCTCACCGTAATCCTCCAGCACGATGGGCAGGATTACAGCGTTTGCCAGACCGTGGGGCGTGTTGTACAGCCCGCCCAGGGTGTGCGCGATGGCGTGGACGTTGCCGACGCCCGCGCGGGTGAAGGCAAAGCCCGCCTTGTAGGAGGCGATCAGCATCTGGGTGCGGGCCTCCATGTCGTTGCCGTCGTTGTACGCCCGCTCCAGGTATCGAAAGATCTCGCACACGGCCTCCTCCGCCAGACGGATGCTCTCGGCGGTGTTATAGGTCCAGCAGACGTAGGCCTCCACCGCATGGGTGAGGGCGTCCATGCCGGTGGTGGAGGTGATCTTCTGCGGCAGCTCACGGGTCATCTCCGGGTCAAGGATCGCGTACTTCGGTACCAGGTGCAGATCCATCAGCGCGTATTTGTGATGGGTCTCGGTATCGGTGATGACGGCGGCGATGGTGGTCTCCGAGCCGGTGCCCGCCGTGGTGGGCACCGCGATATAGGGCGGGATCTTTTTTCCCACCCGCAGCAGACCCGCCATCCTGCCGACCGGCGTGTGCGGCCGCACCACCCGGGCGGCCGCGGCCTTGGCCGCGTCCATGGGGGAGCCGCCGCCGATGGCGATAAAGCCCTGGCAGCCGGTGTCCAGATAGAGCTTCTGAATCCGGTTGACCGTGTTCACGGAGGGGTTTGCCTCCACCTCGGCAAAGAGCGTATAGGCGATGCCGGCCCTGTCCAGCTCCTGCAGGATCTTCGGGGCCAGCTTCTTTCCCACGGTGGGGCCGGTGACGACCATGACCTTCTGAACCTTCTCCTTTTTCAGCAGCTCCGGGATTTTGTGCACGCTGCCGACGCCGGAGAACGGGATCGGCCGACGCCAGTACAGGCACCGGGCGCCCACGTTGAAGACCGCCTGAAACCCACGATAGTACGCTTTCTTGACAAACGCCATCACGATTCCTCCTTCATCTGCTTTTATATGCCGAAAAACTCCAAAAACCGCCGGGTCTGCTCCTCCTGCGGGGAGGAGAGGACGCGCTCCGTATCCCCCTGCTCGATGAGCCTTCCCTCATGAAAGACCATGATCTGATGGGCCAGACGCCGGGCCTGGGAGATGCTGTGGGTGATGAGCAGAACCCCGCAGCCGGTTTCCCTGCAGCAGCTCCGGATACATTCCTCCGCGGCGAGGGTGGATTCCATATCCATGGCCGCGGTGGGCTCGTCCAGAATCAAAAGATCATACCGTCGCATCAGGATGCGGCAGAGGGCCATGCGGGCCGTCTCGCCGCCGGAGAGCTTTTTCGCGCTCTGCCCGGCGAGGGCCTCAATGCCCAGGGCTTTCATCAGCGCCGCCGCGCGGGCGGGGTCGCTTCCGTTTTGAAGGATGTTCTTCTCCGTGCTCATGCGGAAGGGAAAACTCTTCTGCGGCAAATATCCCACCGAGACGCCGGACAGAATCGCGCGTCTGTCGTCCGCCGCTTCGATGCCGGAGAGCACCTTGGCAAAGGTGGATTTGCCGCTGCCGTTGGGACCGATGACCGCGGTGATTTTCCCCTCCGGCAGGTCAAGCTCCGGCAGGGAGAGCACCACGCGCCGGTTGTAGGTCTTGGTTAAGGCTGTCGTCTTCATCGGCTGAGCCTCCCCTGCATCACGCTGAGCACGATGTTCACCAGCAGCGAAAGCGTCAGCAGGATGAGCCCGAGGGCGATGCCCAGGGTGAAGCTGCCGCGGTTGGTGTACATCATGATGGCGGTGGTCATGACGTTGGTCTTCCAGGCGATGGCGCCGCCCACCATGGCCACGGCGCCCACCTCCGCAATGGCGCGGGCAAAGGAGAGCAGATAGGCCGAGAAGATGGAGTACAGGCACTCGTTCATGAGAAGCCTGTATTCCTTCAGCCGGCCGAAGCCCAGGCCCCTGGTGGTCTCGCGCAGGGCGGGGGCGGTGTCGGAAACGAAGGTCTCCATGACGCCGATGATGATGGGCGTAATGAGCACCACCTGGGCCAGGATCATCAGCTTCACCGTAAAGAGTAGCTTCAGGTGACGGAAGGGCCCGACGCCGGAGAAGAGCATGTAAAACAGCAGGCCGCAGACCACGGGCGGCATGCCGATGAGCGTGCGGTTGAGCACCAGCAGCAGCTTCCGGCCCGGGAAACGCTCCGCCCCGAGCAGGATCCCGAGGGGCACGCCGAGGGCAAGTGCAAGGATCGAGCTTGTCAGGCAGACCCTGGCCGTGGTGGAGAGAATATTCAGAAGCTCCGGATCGGCCGAAAGGATCAGCTCGATCGCTTTTCGAATGGAGGAACCCATAAAACACAATCCTTTTGAAAATAGCCGCGGAGACTGAACAGCACCCCATTTGTTAGACAGTATGGTAAGATTTTATGTATCGTGTTCATTTTTTGATTCTCTCTTTCCTTACTCCGGTGTGCAGTTCAGATTCCTCCCGTAAGGGGAGGATATCTTCATATTATCACGCAAAATCAGCTTTTACAATTCTCACAAAGCCGTGACAAACCGAAAAGCGGGGAGAGAGCCCGGTTTCAACGACCTCCGGGTTATCGCTCTGCGCCGCCTTGCGGTAATGCGAAAAATGCTGCGGGCTTACGCTGATCCTCGCATTTTTCGACTGCTGCGGATAAGGCGCCTGCCCTTCCTCTGCCACCGGCAGCGGGCAGGTGCCTTATCCCAACGAGCTCCGCTCGCCGGTCTCATAACCCGGAGAGCAGATCACGGCTTTCTCTCAGACAAAACGAAAAAGAGACGCACAGGCGTCTCTTTTTCGTTTTGGTGCGGGGGGAAGGATTTGAATTTCAACAGCAGAATCTATTGTATTTTATCTGGCAGTAAAACATCCCTATTTATTAAAATTCAGTGTTTTTCTGTACCTGTTCCAACCCGAGCGCACATCGCTATTAAGCTGTAACGGGTCAGAAATGTGGTCAAAAACGGGAGGAAAAACCATGGAAAAATCAATCTTTGAAGCCCTCGGCGGGAGCTATACGACAGTCGGAGATTATCGCCTGCCGAATCTCACCGCGGAAGAAACGGAGCCGCTGCCTATCGACAAATACGGCCGTATGCGGAAGCGGTATTTGAAAGCGCATCGGCCAGTGCTGTACATGAATCTGCTGACGACCGGCAAGCTGGATCGGCACCTGGCGGAGATCGACGAAGCCTGTGAGGAGCAGATGGAGCTGCTCGTCAAACAGATGGCACAGCGGGAGGGCATTACCGAAGAACTCAAAGCATCTGACCAGCTGGAATGGGTGCGGCGCATGAACAGCATCCGCGACCGGGCGGAAGAGATCGTGCTGAGAGAGCTCATCTCGCAGGGATAAGCAGTGCAAAAAGAATCGAATCCAGTCAAGTTTTTGCAATTAATTGCAAAAACTTGACTGGATAAAAAGCCTTTGCTATACTGAAGCCGCAAAGGAGGGAATACGCCACCTATCTTTCAGGTCGCTGTGTCGAGATCAAGATGCTGCCGCTCTCGTTTCGGGAATTCCTGTATTTCCACGGCTTTCAACTTCGGGAAACGGCAAGCGCCCTGGGTGGGATAAAAAAGCAGGCGGTTGATCAAAATGGCGAACGCTATGAGCTTCGGGAGGTCTTTGACGCCTATCTGCGCTTTGGCGGCATGCCGGGAATTGCCGATGTGGGTCTGGACCAGGAGCGGGCGCTGACGCTGCTGGATGGGATCTACTCCACGGTCGTGGTGCGTGATATCCTGGAACGGGAGAAACGCCGCGGCCAGCGACAGATCACCGACCCGGTGCTGCTGAGAAAGATCATTTTGTTCCTCGCCGGTAACATCGGGAGCACGGTGTCCGCCAACTCAATCGGCAATACGCTGGTGAATGAGGGACTCCTGGAGGAAGGTGCACGGAAGACCGCCCCCAGCGCCCACACGGTACAGGCCTATGTAGGCGCTCTGCTGGAATCCTATATCTTCTATGAGGTCAAGCGCTTTGACATCAAAGGCAAGGAGTACCTGCGCACGCTGGGCAAATACTATATTGCCGACATCGGCCTGCGGAATTACTTGCTGGGCTTCCGAGATCGGGATACCGGGCATGTGCTGGAGAATATCGTCTACTTTGAGCTTTTACGCCGGGGCTATGATGTGGCCATCGGAAAGATCGACAATGCCGAGATCGATTTTATCGCCTCGAACGCGGAGGAAAAGCTGTATGTTCAGGTCACGGAATCCATGAACAGCGAGGAGGTCCGCCGGCGTGAGCTGGCGCCACTGCAGAAGGTGCGGGACAACTATGAGAAAATGATCCTGTCCCTCGATCCTGGCCTGGAGACCAGCTTTGAAGGAATCAAATCGAAGAACCTCATCGACTGGCTGATCAGCGAATAATTCGATTATTTTTTGCTGCGCATTCGAACCCCTGCTTTTGTTATGATGAGTATGGCACCCGTCAACCACAATCGACGGGTGCCATATTTGCGTCTGTTCCTTATTTGCGCTGCGGCGAGAAACACGCCGCCAGGCGGGCCAGTGCAAGCCCCCCGGGAAAAAGCGGGAATTGCGCCGCGGCCGATCTCTGTGATATAATAAAAACAACGGCGCCCTCCCGCGGGGCGCGCCGCGCGGCAATCCGCAATCCCGATGCTTCTCCAGGAGGCTGCCATGATTTCAAAGGATCAGAAAATCAAGAGGATGATCGAGGTGGCTCAGCTCTATTATGAAGAGGACAAGAGCCAGAACGAGATCGCAAAAGAGCTGGGGATCTCCCGGCCCCTTGTCAGCGTGATTCTGTCCGAAGCGAAGGACCGCGGCATCGTCAAGGTGACGATCAACGACATCCGCTTTTCGGCGGAGCAGATCGCGGAGAGAATCAAAAACATCTACAAGATCAGCGAGATCACCATCGTCCCCGACGAGGAAAACGACGGTCTGACGAATGCAAAGGTGGCGGAGATCGCCTTCAACCAGTACTTCAGCAAGGCCAACGACGGCAAGCGCGCCGGCATCGGCTGGGGAAACATGATCGGCAGGATGGCGGACTACGCCGCCACGCTGGATAACGCAGTCTTTACAAACGGGGCGGTTTTCCCCCTGGCCGGCGGGCTCAAGTCCATGACCCGGGACTATCATCTCAACGAGCTGGTCCGCATCTTTTCCCTGAAAACGGGAAGGGAGCCGTATTTCCTCTATGCCCCCGCGCTTCACGATACCCCCATGGAATACGAGCTTGCCAAAAAAACCGAGGCGTATGCGAGCATACGGGAGGAGTGGGACTACATGGAGCAGGCCCTGGTGTCCATCTCCAATTATCCGTCCTTCCCGGACCTGGGCGTGCGCTCGCTGTACGGAAACGCCCTGATGGAGAAGAAGGTCGTGGGGTGGATGCTGGCCCACTATTTTGACTCCTACGGCCGGATCATCTCCCCCGCGGCGGAGGCGACGCTGCAGGCCTCGGTCAAGCAGCTGAAGCTGACGGATCTGACGGCCGTGTGCTCCAACCAGATCAAGCCGCAGTGCGTGGTCGGCGCGCTGCGAACGGGGATCATCGACCGGCTGATCATCCCGCTCAGCCTGGCGGAAAAAGTGGCGGGAACTACAATTTAACATATGTTATTTTTTGTGACATTATTGCCTAAAGGCCGCAAATCGGATTTGGCGATAATGTCTTTTTTTGCGAATAGCGCACAAATTTGCTTGACTCACCCTTGAAAAAGTAGTAAAAGAAAACTGAGCGAAAAGCGCAACAACAAGCGCAAGAAATTAACATTTGTTAAAATCCAGCCGGAAGAAGGAATAGGATATGATTTCGAAAAAGGAACTTGCCAGCAGATTCGTGAACGCCTGCGAAAACGTGATCGCTGCCGAGGGCGAGCTGACGGAGATCGACTCCAAGTTCGGTGACGCCGACCACGGCCTGACCATGCACAAGATCGGCGCGGCCATCAAGGACGCGGTCTGCGCCTCGGACGGCAATATCAAGGAAATGCTGGATGACGCGGCCATGGCGGTCATGGGCCTCAACGGCGGCAGCGCCGTCCCCCTGTGGAACACCTGGCTGGACGGCATGCAGGAGGGGGCTCCCGAGGCAGAGGAAGTCGACGTGCAGGGACTCAAGGCCATCTTCGCCGCGGCCTTTGAGGAACTGGACGATATGTCCGGGGCCAAGGTCGGCGACAAGACCATGATGGACGCGGTGATCCCCGCCTCCGAGGCCATCGCCGATTACGCCGGCGACAGCGAGAGCGAGCTGTTTGCCGCGGCGGCGGAAGCGGCCCTGAAGGGCGCCGAGAACAGCAAGAACTTCGTCTCCAAGTTCGGCAGAGCCAAGAGCTACGGCCAGAAGACGATCGGCACGCCCGACGCGGGCGCCGTCTCCATGTCCAAGTTCTTTGAGGGCCTGGCAAAGGCGTAAGCAAACCCCCGTTAAAACAGAAGTCCAAAATACCACCACAATATATTCGAGAGGAGTTCACACAGTATGAAAATGAAAAAATTCATGAACGACCCCGCGACCCTGACCGACGAACTGCTGGAAGGCATGGGCCTTGTGTACAGCGACGTCGTTGAGGTCGATGGCCACCTGGTCATCAGCAAGGATCTGGCCAACGCCGACCGCGTCACCGTGGTTGCCTACGGCGGCTCCGGTCATGAGCCCGCTGTGCAGGGCTTCACCGGCAGAGGCATGCTGGACATCGTCGCCGTCGGCGACATCTTTGCCGCTCCCTCCGGCCAGCTCGTCTTCGAGGCGATGCAGCGTGCCGACAAGGGCCACGGCGTCCTGCTGCTGACCCTGAACTATGCCGGCGACCAGCTGGCCGGCAAGCAGGCCATGAAGCTGGCCAAGAAGGCCGGTATGAACGTGCGCCAGGTCGTCACCGGTGAAGAGATCCGCTTCGATCCCAACGGCGAGGACAACCGCCGCGGTCTGGGCGGTGCCGCTGCCCTGTACCACATCGTCGGCGCTGCCTGCGCTGCCGGCAAGTCCCTGGATGAGGTTGCCGAGATCGCCGAGCGCTACGCCGCCAACATGGCGTCCCTCGCGGTCCAGGTCGCCTGCGCGACTCACCCGCAGAACGGCATGTCCTTCGGCGATCTGGCCGAGAGCGACATGATGGAGATCGGCGCCGGCCAGCACGGTGAAGGCGGCGGCGTCCGCGTTCCCATGATGAGCGCGAAGGACACCATCGCGACCGTTGCCAAGGCGCTCACCGATCACCTGGGCCTGAAGGCCGGCGACAAGGCTTTCGTTATGATCAACGGCAGCGGCGCCACCACCCTGATGGAGATGTACATCCTCTACAAGGAAGCGGTTGCTTACCTTGAGAACATGGGCGTCAAGGTCGTCGGCTGCATGGTCGGCGAGATCCTGACCGTTCAGGAGGCCGCCGGCTTCCAGCTGAACATCGCCAAGTGGGACGACGAGATCGAGGCCCTGTGGAATACCCCGGCCCACGCCACCGTTTTCTTCAAAGAGTAAGGAGGAATAACAGCAAATGGCTGACGCAGTTGGAAATATCAGCGCACATAACTATCATCTGGACGTTCCCCCTGCTGATACCGGCTTCTTTGTGAAGGGCACCGGCAACAGCGACTGGGGCATGAAGAACCGTCTTTCCCGGATCTTCGATCCCAAATCCGGCAACACCGTCATGCTGGCCTTCGACCATGGCTACTTCATGGGCGCCACCGCAGGCCTGGAGCGCATGGACGTCTCCATCGCCCCGCTGTGCGAATATGCGGACGTGCTGATGGCTACCCGCGGCGCCATCAGAAGCTGCATCCCCCCCACGGCCAACAAGGCTGTCTGCCTGAGAGCCACCCACGACACCTCCGTCCTGTTTGAGGACCTGAGCACCGGCTCCGGCTTCGCCCTCGATTTTGAGGAGGCCATCCGCATGAACGCTGCCGCCATCGCGATGCAGTGCTTCGTCGGCGGCTCCGGCGAGGCTGCCTCTCTGGAGAACCTCTGCAGAGCGGCGGATCAGGGCTACAAGTTCGGCATCCCCGTCCTCGGCGTCACCGCCGTGGGCAAGGAGATGGCCCGCACCAACCGCTACTTCACCCTGGCCACCCGTATCCTGGCCGAGCTGGGCGCAAGCTTCGTCAAGACCTACTACTGCGAGAACTTTGAGACCGTCGTGGCGGCCTGCCCGGTTCCCATCGTCATCGCCGGCGGCAAGAAGCTGCCCGAGAACGAGGCGCTGGAGATGGCCTACAAGGCGATCCAGAGCGGCGCTCACGGCGTTGACATGGGCAGAAACGTGTTCCAGAGCGAGCACCCCGTGGAAATGCTCAAGGCCATCCGCAAGGTCGTGCACGAGGGCTACACCGGCAAGGAAGCGTTCGAATTCTTCACGGACGCCATCAACTGATAAGGATTCACATTTCATCTGAAAGGGGTAACGAAACATGGCAGCCAGCTATATGCATGTAGGTATTCCCGTCCTGAACAAGAAGCCCAACATGGTCTACAACGACTGGGGCAAGTTCTGGGTCAACGAGAGTGTCGACGCGTACGATTTCAAGATTGAGTACCTCAAGTTCGACGAGGGCACCATCTTCCCCGAGATCCTGTCCAAGCAGCCCCACGTGGCCTATTCCGTGGACAACATCGAGTTCTACGCCAACCAGGCCCAGCAGGTCATCTTTGGACCCAGATATTTCCTGGATGACCCCAACACCAAGGTCCGTCTTGCCTTCGTCATCTGGGATGACGCCATCATCGAGCTCTACGAAGACAAGAACTGATCTCACAATGCTTTCAAAGCTTATCCATACGGGTAGGTTTTAAAGGAAAAAGATTTTTTAAGGAGGAAAAACATGAAAAGGATCCTAGCAATCGTCCTCGCCCTGGTCATGGTCTTCGCGCTCGTCGCGTGCGGTCAGCAGGCTGCGCCCGCCGGCGGAAGCAACCAGAGCACCTCTCAGCAGGGCAGCGCCGGCTCCCCCAAGCAGGACATCGCCGATGCCGCTCCCGCTGAAAAGCCCGCCGAGACCGAACTCAAGCACGTCAAGATGGGCCTGGCCATGCAGTCCCTGCAGGCTGCCGCTTTCCACGCCTGGGCTGACTACCTGGCCTACCGCCTCGACTACGAAGCCGAGCAGCGCGGCTATGAGGTTGAGCTCGTCACCCTCAACGCCGATAACGACGTGACCAAGCAGGCCACCGACATCCGCGACCTGATCGCCCAGGGCTGCGAAGTCATCTTCTGCCCCTGCCTTGACTCTCAGGCCATCCTGTCCTCCGTCAAGGAAGTCCATGACGCCGGCCTCATCTACGTCTCCTACTGCCGTGAGGTTTCCCACGATGCACAGGGCGACGAAGTCCCCGATCTGACCGTTAACTTCGCTTCCGAGGAGCAGGCCTACGCCGGCATGGTCGACCTGTTCAACATCATGAAGGAAGACGGCGTTGAGCCCGTCAAGCTGATCGACTGCTACGGCGACAAGACCGACGAGAACGCCCACAACCGTGAGCACGGCCTCCGCCGCGCCATGGAAGAGTTCGGCTACGCCGATCTGCCCGTTGTCGAAGTCGAGTGCGGCCACTGGGAGCCCGACGTCTGCGGCCAGAACCTGGCCCCCGTCCTCGCTGCCAACCCCGACGCCA
Source organism: uncultured Eubacteriales bacterium (assembly GCA_900319835.1). The sequence continues at coordinate 19,525 of ONPY01000015.1, forward strand.
ACTGCATGTACTCTTCCTCTGACTTCCTGAACAGTGGTATTCAGAAGGCCATGGAAGATGCCGGTATGTGGCACAAGCATGGTGAGGAAGGCCACGTGTACTTCTCCGCCTCCGATATGTACCCCCTCGGCATCCAGCATCTGCGTGAGGGCTACATGGACACCGCTGTTGACCAGGGCTGCTACAACTTCGCCGTGCACGCTGCTGCCGGTGCTTTCGACCTGCTCGAGGGCAAGGAAGTTGAGCCTGTGCAGCTGGTTCTCGGTACCCAGGCCACCTACAAGGACATCGAGGAAATCCTCGCTACCGTTCCCCTGTGGGGCAACGACTACGCCGATTACTAATATCGCCATAGTCTGAGAGACTTCACAAATTTTATCACCGCGTAAACTTTCCTTTGGGGCGAGGCATTTGCCTCGCCCCAAATCCTAACCGATCTTTTTTCTTTTGAACCTGTAAACCACCTAAGAATGGGGGAACACAATAGTGTCAGAGAAACTCAAACGCTTCGCGGGCAACAATAAACAGCTACTGATCATGATCGGCGTGATCGCCGTCGTGTTTATTATACTTTCATTAACTGTTCCCAGCTTTGCGACTATCCGCAATCTTACCAACCTTTTGCAGATGATCGCCCCCATCGCCGTCATGGCCTGCGGCGCGACCTACGTGCTGGTCATCGGCGGCATGGACATTTCCAACCCCTCCGTCATGGCGGCCTCCGCGGTGTTCGGCGTGTACTGCATGACGACCCTGGGCGTCAATCTCGTGCTCGGCACGATCATCATCATCCTGACGGGCGCTTTCCTGGGCCTGATCAACGGCTTTGCCATCGCCAAGCTGAAGATGGTCCCCATGGTGGTGACCCTGTCCATGATGACCATCGGCACCGGCCTTGCCACGATCCTCAGCGGCACCCGCGGCCTGCCCCGTCTGCCCGATTCCTTCTCGGAATTCTTCAACAAGACGGCGGTCATCATCATCCTTCTGGCCGTGATGCTGATCATGGATTTCATCCTGACCCGCACGAAATTCGGCCGGAAACTCTATTACATCGGCAACAACGCCAGGACCACCAAGGTCTCCGGTATCGACAGTGAGAGCATCATCATGCTCACCTACGTGATCAGCGGCGTGTGCGCCGGCATCGCGGGCGTTATCAACACCGCGTCCATCGGCACTGCGCGCGCCAACATGGGCCCCCAGTCCCAGATCCTGGACATCATCAGCGCGGCCGTCATCGGCGGCGTCTCCACCAGCGGCGGCAGCGGCCGCGTCCGGGACGCCGTTCTCGGCGCGTTCCTGGTCTGCGGCCTGACCAACGTGATGAATCTGCTCAACGTGTCGGACTACTACACCACGCTGATCAAGGGCGGCATCATCATCGGAGCCATGGGGATCGCCTCCTTCCGGCAGCAGCAGGCCGCAAAGAAAGGGGTGTAATCGATGGATAACAAACTGTCTCTGGAGCTGAAGCATATCAGCAAGACCTTTCCGGGCGTCAAGGCGCTGAACGACGTTTCGTTCTCCGCGCAGCCGGGCAAGGTGTGCGGCATCGTCGGCGTCAACGGCGCCGGCAAGTCCACCCTGATGAACATCCTCGGCGGCATTCACCAGCCGGACGAGGGCGGCGAGATCATCATCAACGGCCAGAAGGTCGTGATCGCAGACCCCAAAGCCTCCACGGATCTCGGCATCGCCTTTATCCAGCAGGAGGTCCAGGCCTTCGACACGATGAACGTGTATGAAAACGTCCTGGCGGCGGATCTGAACAAGTGGCGGAAAAAGAAGGGCCTCGGTCTTGACTTCAAAGCCATGAAGAAGGAAGCGCAGGTTTATCTCGACACGCTCGACAGCCAGATCGACGTGGAGGCTCCCGTGTTCACCCTCACCGTCGGCGACAAGCAGATCATCCAGATCGCCCGCGCCCTGAGCCAGGGCGGCCGGATCCTGCTGTTTGACGAGCCGACCTCCTCCCTGTCCGACCACGAGGTGGCCATGCTGTTCCAGGTCATTCACAGACTGAAGGAACAGGGCTACATCATCTTCTACATCTCCCACTTCCTGGACGAAATCTTTGAGCTGTGCGACAATGTGATCGTGCTGCGGGACGGTCAGGTCGTCGGCAAGGCGGAGATCGGCGACATCAACAAAGAGCAGCTGGTCGAGATGATGCTGGGCTACCAGGTCGAGGGCCGTGTCCACACCCGTGACGACGCGCTGGACGACGTGATTTTCAAGGCCGAGCACATCTCCGGCGAGAAGCTGCCCAAGGACTTCAGCTTCGAGCTGCACAAGGGCGAGATCCTCGGCGTCTGGGGCCTGCTGGGTTCCGGCAGAAGCGAGCTGTTCAACACCATCCTCGGCATCGACAAGATGGTGGACGGCACGCTCTACTTCCGGCAGGACGGCGAGCTCAAGGAGATCACCCAGAAGGACTTCTACAAGCACGTCGGCTACCTGACCGAGGGCAGACACTACGACGGCCTGTTCCTGAACATGAGCATCTGCCAGAACATCACCAGTTCTGACCTGGATCAGTTCGCGGCCAAAGGCACGGGCATTTTGAATGCGGCCAAGGAGCATACGGAGTCCCGCGCTCTGATCGAGCAGGTGGGCGTCAAAACCCCGGACGAAAACGTGAAGGTCTCCAAGCTCTCCGGCGGCAACCAGCAGAAGGTCATCATTGCCAAGTGGTTCCTGAAGGATCCGGAGATCCTGTTCATGGACGAGCCCACCAAGGGCGTCGACGTGGGCGCGAAGAACGATATCAAGGAACTGATTTTTGAAAAAGCCGATAAGGGAACTTCCTTTGTGGTCATCTCGTCGGAGCTGGAAGAGATCATGAGTCTGTGCGACAGGATCATCGTGATCTACGAGGGCAGGCTGGTCGGCGAAGTGCAGAAGGCCGACTTCTCGAAGGAGAACCTGATGAAGGGCATCGTCAATCAGGAGGAGAAAAATGCAGAAGAAAAAGTTTGATATTTTCAGCCTGTCTTCCTATTTCGTGCTGCTGGCCATTCTGGTAGTCTTCGGGATTTTCGGAAACAACTTTTTGACGCTGAGAAGCATTTACGCCACCATCAACAACGGCCTGCCGCTGATCCTGATCACCTGCGCCGTCACCTTCAGTCTGATCGTGGGAATCATTGACCTGTCCTGCGCGGCCATCGGCTACGCGGCGGGCGTCACCTCCGGCATGCTGATGCACTGGTACGGCGCGCCCTTCCCCGTGGCCCTGCTGGTGGGTCTGGTGATCGGCGTGTTCCTGGGCTGGATCAACTCCCTGCTGATCGTAAAGCTGAAGATGAACGGCATGCTGGTCACCTTCGGCATGATGCTCGTGCTGCGTGCCTATGGGCGCATTATCACCAACGACAACACCATCACCCTGGGCGACCACGTCAAGGCGCTCCGTCAGACGCGTATCGCCGCGCTGGGCGGCCTGCAGGCCACGGTGATCGTGATGATCGTGTTTGCCGTGGTGCTGCATCTGGTGCTCAAGCACACCGCCTTCGGGCGCAGACTCCTGCTGGTGGGCTGCGATGAAAACGTCGCCAAGAGAATCGGCATCAACGTCGATCGGGTCAAGACCCGGGCCCTGCTGCTGGAAGGTCTGCTCTGCGGCTTCGCCGGATCCTTCTTCTGGATCGTTGTGGAAGGCGCCATCGTGACCACCGGCCTGAACAGCTATGAGTTCCTGGCCATTGCGGGCGCCTGCCTTGGCGGCATCAGCCTGCTGGGCGGCCGCGGCACCATCTTCCCGGGCGCGGTCATCGGCTCACTGATCCTGCTGTTCCTGGCCGCCGGCATGGCCAACGCCGGTATCTCCATTTTCGTTACCCCCTTCGTCCGCGGCGTCATCATCTTCATTGCGATGTACATCGACTCGCTGCGCACCAGAAGGATGATGGGCAACAAGCTGGCTTAAAACAATCCTTCAAGCACGCAGAGATTTCTCTGCGTGCTTTTCTTTTTTGACCGCCCAAGAGGGACACCCTGTCAAGGAGGCAGCACCATGCAGCTGATAAAAAAAGAACACGTCTACAACACCATGGACAAGGCGCACGCGCCGGCCGCCTGGGTAAAATCCGGCGAGACCGTCCGCATCCAGACCCAGCTTCAGAGCGGCTCCTGGCTCAACTCAGCGGAGGACCGCTGGGGCCCCTCCAAGAGCCGGGGCCCGAACCTCTGCACCGTCGTGGGCGTCGAGGGGGCCGCACCGGGAGACACACTGGTGGTGGAGATCCTGGACATCGTGCCGGACAAGCTGGGCTATACGGGCTTTGCCGGCTGGCGCACCCCGCTGGTCGGGCAGATCCTGCCGGAGGCAAAAAACTGGGACACCGTGACCCACACGGTGGAGATCACAAAAGAAGGTATTCTGTGGAGCCCGGAGCTGACCATCCCCCTCAAGCCGATGATCGGGACCATCGGTACAGCGCCGGCGGGGGAGGCCCAGACCAACAAATACGCCTACCGCAACGGCGGCAACATGGACGTCCAGGAGCTCTGCGCCGGGGCGACGCTGTATCTGCCGGTGGAGGTGGAGGGGGCCCTGCTGCATGTGGGCGACTGCCATGCCATCATGGGCGACGGGGAAATCCCCCACGGGGGCGCCATCGAGTGCGCGGCGGAGGTGACCCTGCGGCTCTCGGTCCGAAAGGGGTATGCCGCAAAGGAGTGGCTCCGGGCGGAGAATGCGGAGTATCTCATGACCATCGCCAATGAAGACCGGATCAAGGACTCCTTCTGCGGCGCCGTGCGGGAGCTGATCCGCTGGATGTGTGAGGACTACGGCTTCTGCGCCCAGGAGGCCTATCTCCTGCTGGGACAGGTGCTGGAGGCCAGATGCACCACGCTCCACGGCGACCCCGGCCCCTTCAGCCCATACGTCGCCAAAATTGCCAAGCGGTACTTAAAGCCCGACAAGGGCTTTGACTGGACCGGCCCGAAGGAGTGAGTCGGCCGCAAGGAAGGAACGGCACAGCCGCCGGACTGCGGAGACACGCGGACCGTCGGCTGTGCCGTTCCTGTTCCGGGCGGGGGAGAATTTCCCGCGGAGGCTCTTGCGGTGGGGCGGCGGTCGTGATATCATGCAGGAAGAGCAAACAGAAAGGAACGTGGCACATGAGAAAGCTTGTTTTGATCCTGCTGATCGCCTGCCTGGTTTTCGGCGGCGTGATGGGATATCTGAGAGCGCAGAGCGGCCAGCCGGCCGCCCCCGCGGAGACGCCTGTACCGGAGACCGCGGAGCCCGCCGCGGCGGAGACGCCGAAGCCGGAAGCGAGCGTTGCTCCGTCCGGGGAGCTGCAGATGGAGGATCTGGAATATGACACGGTGGACCTCAATCGGCTCTACTCCCTGTACAGCCCGGAGAAGACGGTCCTGACCGCGAACGACAGGGCGGAAAACTGGGGCGACTATTTCTATTTCCTCAGCTCCCAGGTGGATTCCGTGGAGAAGCTCCTTGTCAGCCTGTATGCCAATTACGGAGCGGAACTGCTCTGGTCGGATGTGGCGGAGGGAGAAGACACCTACGCGGATCTGGCGGTGAAGGGCGCGGAGAAGTCCCTGCTGCAGCTGGCCGCCATAGAGGGCTTTGCCCGGGAAAACGGCGTGGAGCTCACGGAGGAGGACAGACAGGCCCTGGCGCAGCAGCAGGCGGAGGATATGGCGGCAGCCTGCGGCGCGGATGCCACCGACGCGGATTTTGCGGCGTTCCTGGCGCAGCGGCACATGAGCCGGGAGCTGTATGACCGGCTCCAGACGGCCGACGCCCTGTATGACGCGGGCTTCCGGAAGCTCTACGGCGAACACGGCGAGGCTTTGGAGGACGCGGCCGCCCTGCAGTATCTGGAGGACAACAGCTATCTCTCCGCAAGCCACATCCTGCTGCTGACCATGGACCCGAAGACCGGCGAAAAGCTGGACGAGGCTCAGACCGCGGAAAAGGCCGAAACGGCCAGACGCCTGGCGGAGGAGCTCCAGGCCATCGAGGACCCGGAGGAACTGCTGAGACGCTTCGGCCAGCTCAAGGGGGAGTACTGTGAGGACACCGGCAAGGCCCTGTACCCCGCGGGCTACACCTTCACCCCCCGCACCATGGCGGCGGAGTTTGAGGCCGCCTGCAAAGCCATGGCGCCCTATGAGGTGTCCGACCCGGTGGAGTCGCGGTACGGCTATCACATCATCATGCGCCTGCCCCCGGACGCCGACGCGCTGCTCTTCAGCAGCAAGAGCGCCCCAATCACGGCGCGGGAAGCCGCCGCCTCCGCAGCATACGGCGAGCGGCTGCAGGCCTATCTGGACGGCATGGACGTGGAAGCGGCCGAGGGCTTTGAGAAGCCGGATCTGCTGGCATATATCAACGGATAAGAGAAAAGACGGGAGGCGACAGGCCTCCCGTCTTTTTGTAACCCGAAAACCACAGGCTAGGCCTGTGGTTTTCGGGTTACAAAAAGACGGAGCAGGCAAAACCTGCTCCGGGTACATCAATTTGTGGTGGCCTCTAAAACCCAACTCGCGTTATTGCTTGTCCGTTTTCCCAACTACCGTCGCTATTAATTCCAGGACTGCTTTGAGAATGGCTTTGCTATCTGAGGCATCCTTGAGCTTTTCAAGAATCGGTTTTGCTTTTTCCACAACCGCAATGGACAGTTTCGATTCTATCAGCTTTTTCACCCAGTCAATATCGTTGATAGACTTATTCCCAAGGTAAACCTGTTCAAAAGCGTAGACCGATCCTTCTCCCAAGCCAGCTACAATTACACCGGCGATGACAGCATTAATAACGCTGGCACCAAGGTTTATTCCTGGAATAGCCTTCAAGGCACTTATTAGCGCTTTAGCAGCTGTCCCAACTGTACCGACTTCAATAATCGAGTTGAGGAATTGCTTGCTTTTCTCGTCCTTGCCAATGCCGTATATCTTGGCAATGGCATTTACTTCAGCAATTTCTGTCGGTGTTAAAAGAACAGCATCTGAAAAGGGAATCGGAACCGCACCAACAACAACAGCTGCAGCAGTAGCGGTTGTAACAACGCTTTGTGCGAGGATGCGTTTTCTGTTAAGGATGAATTTCGATAAATCTTTCTCTGCTGCCTTGAATCCTTCAGGCATCAGCGAATTGGTTGTCTCTATCAATTCAGAGATACCGTCCGGTGCGGCAAATGCAGTTTCATTGAGAACATAAGGGGCCGCCACGACAGGAATAACCTTGCGAAGGTTGCTCCCATGCCGTTTTTGTGCAGCAAACGCGTTGTGAACAAGTTCTATGTTTTGCTCCCGTTCGGGGACAGAGTACGACTTTGTAATGACCACAACAACAGGAACCGACTCCCACAAGGAGGCAGCCCTAGTCATGTTTTTAATTGTTTCAGGGAAAAGTTTCCTTGACGTGCCCTCCACACAAAACCAGATGACATTGATCTGATTGTCTTCATGGCCCTTTTTAGCGCATTCCTTAGACCACTTTTTTACCGCTTGAATCGCACGCTGTTGCTGGAGAATACCAGGTTGAAAACCGATAGTATCAATAATACGAAATGGGATTTCGTCGTTTTCCGGTTCGTATAATTCAAGCCTATTTGTCGTTCCGGTCGTTCCCCACCCGGTTTTAGCCTTCTCATCCCCCAGCACAGCATTAATAAGGGTAGATTTACCGACGCCCGAATTGCCAATGACAAGTACATTGCCTCGTTTCATATTGCAGCCTCCTATTTCTTTTTTGAGGCGTGAATCACGCTTCATTTATAGGGCATGTAATTCTTGCGAGAAAAACATTGCGCTTGGCCTTTGTTGAATAATACCACAAATAACTCCTTATCTCAACAAAGACAGGCATAAAAAACAGGTGGATGTAACTGAAATCCGTTACATCCACCCGATATGGTTGCGGGGGAAGGATTCGATCCGCCTTGCGGTGCCCGAAAAACCGTTCGGGCTTACGCTGATCCTCCGGTTTTTCGACCGCTGCGGATCGGACAGGGCTGCTGCATCCGCCACCGGCGGCGCAGCCCTGTTCGATCCAACGACCTCCTCCGAAGGCCGCTGTTTCAAACTCTCCATAACCAAAAAAAGAAACAGCCCACCGATGGTGGACTGTTCTTTTTTTGTCTTGTGCGACCGAAAAAGATATCGGGTTCACATACAAGCTAAACGAGCTCGTTGTTGTAGTACTTCTTCAAGTCAAGAATCATTTGTTTATGCTCAACAGCTGGTATTTCTACTGTGTCAATAAGTTGATAAGATTCTTCCGTACACTGGCCTATAAGATATTTTACACTCTTTTCATTAGAGAGAACGAAAACTGCGAATCCCGCATCATTGATCTCGTGCAGTTCTAGCAAAAAAGAATAATCATTATCAGTATTGACATCTGACGGATAGGTACGTTGAGCGATCTGCCGGAACAACAGTTCATCTGCCAGTGTGTACAGCTCTAAATCAACAATCGGGTGGAGCAGTGGTGAACGCTCTTCGTCAAGAAAAGCCGGGAATTCGCAGTTAAGTGTTGTCGTTCGGACTTCCTTTGGAAACAGTTGTCCTTTTATCAGGAAGAATAATAGGCCATTTTTCCAATTGCTCTCTTCCCACTCGGGAATCCGCTCTATCAGGAATGCAACTCGATCTGGGTTTCCAATCAGCATGTCTCATTCTCCTTGAAAAGGCGTTGTAGTTCAGATCCCTCCCACCAAGGGAGGATATCTTTTTATTTCCAAGCAAAATCAGCCTGCGGAAAAGCCCGCGAAGCCTTGATAAATCTAATAAATCCGCCCGGATATCTTTTCCGGGCGGACAATGTGGTTGCGGGGGAAGGATTTGAACCAACGACCTCCGGGTTATGAGTTGCAGCTGATCCTTTTCACGTCTTTTTATGGCCTCCGAAAACTCCTGATTTTATGCGGATTTTCGGCGCTGCCCCTCTCATCGCTTCTGATGGCCTCTGACGATTTGGCGCACGCTTGTGCGCTAAATGTGCGCCAAGAAATCCCTCAATTCCTCCACCCAGAGCGGGAGTCTGTTGCCCTTGACGATCAGCTCACCGTTGACATACTCGGCCACCTCGATAAAGCCGTTGTAGTTGTCGAAGAAATGGGCCTCATCGCAATAGGGCAGCACTTTCGCCACGGCTTCCCAGCGACCGGCAAAGCGGCGCAACACGTCCACCTCCCGGATATTGTGGCCACCGTGGGCCACCCGGTTTTCGATTCGCTGCAGGCACTCCTCAGCGCTGTCAAGGCCGACATAGTAGAGCCGGACCGTGTATCCCCGCTCTCTGGCCTCTTGCGCTGTAAGCTCTGTCTTGCGCCCGGAGAGCGTTGTTTCCTGTGTGAAGCTCAAACCCTTATCCAGACATTCCCTGATCCGCTCCAGCGCGATCTTGCCGCCCTGAATGGCACTCCCGCCGTTCTGGGCGGTTATTTTGTCCACGTCGATGATACGACCCAGGTCTGTCTTTTGCGTTTTGAGCACGCCGGTCAAGCTGCTTTTGCCTGTACCGTTGACGCCGCCGATGATGGTATAGGTTTTCATTCAATGCCCTCCGTTTCCTCCGGCACATACTCCAGAATATCCCCCGGTTGGCATTTCAGGAGTCTACATATAGTCTCCATGTTCTTCCATGACACAAGCTCTCCTCGCCGTAGCTGAGTTAATGTTGCCTGTCCCATGAGTTTCTGCACCCGAATCTGATTCTGACTATATCCAGCATCTCGAAGCACAGCAAGAATATCATTCTTGTATCTGATCGGCACTCTTTCACCCTCTTTACTCAGATTATATGCCCACATGAGGCACTTTTCCACGCTCCAGATTATAACATCAAATATCACCAAAAACAAGTGATAAATCTGCACAATTATATCACTCATATTTGGTGATATTGTCAATAGACATCACTTAATATAAGTGATATAATACAACCAGAGTCAAGGGAGAGCCAAGGCAGACGAAAGTAGGTTCCGATCCCAACGGCGCAGCGGCCCAGGCTGGAGCGTGCGAGGAGAGGATACGGTGAGAAGCCAGCTGAAACCAAGAAGGTCAGAGAAGAGCGGGAACGGATGCAGTAAGACGCGAGACGCATAGCAAAGCCACCCGCCGCTCTCCCAAATAAAAAACAAGGAGGCACAGCACAATGAAATGGAATCTCTCAGAGATCATGTCCCATGCGTGGAGGATCTTCCGCAAGCTGGAGATCAGCTTTGCCGAGGCGCTGCACAGGGCATGGATCAGCGCCAAGGCCCAGCCGGTCAACGCCGAGCGGATCGAGGCCGCGAAACAGGCGGCGGGGATCGTCGAGGAGGTCAAGACCTGGAGCGGATGGCGGGAGGCTGGCTTTGAAGTCCAGCACGGCAGCAAAGCGCTCTTCGGCGTCGATCTGATTTACGGCAGCAAGGGTGACGGCGTAATCTACAAGGCCCGCTTCTTTGGGGCCTCGCAAGTCCAGCCCATCGCTGCATAAGAAAAGGCCGCATATCCGAAACGCCGACCAAAGCAACCGGATATACAGCCCGTGACCACCACAAGGGAGGTCGAGCAGATTATAGCACGGCCTCCCACTCAAAATCAAGGAGGAAACAACATGAATCTGAAGCTCTGGAGTACCTGCAACGATCTGGACACCGTTGCAATGAATCAGAAAGCCACACAGGACGCTTTCGCATACATCCTTGACGGATTAGACCGTGCGGCTTGTGAGGCCGACAGAAACGGCCAGGAGGCGTCTACCGCGTTCCTGAGCCAATACAAGAATTTTTCCCGGATGCTGTTCATGCTCCTGGACGTGATGCAGGATCAGGGCAAAGAGGCCCAGGGCCTTATTGATCGCGCCTTTGAGATTGTAAAGGAGGGACAAGCATGAGCGGGACATATCCTTTGACGGAAGCAGAGGCCAATGGAATCATTGCCGCCACAGAACGAGGAGTCCGGCGAATGATTGCCGTGGAAGATCTTATGGATCTCCCAATTCACATGGGCAGCTTTGATGATACGCTTGATGGCGTACTTGGTAAGCGGGTCTTTAGTGCTGACCCTCCGTTGGAGACACAGATGGAAAACGCTTATCATTGGCTCAATGATCACTATGATATTCTCTGCGCAACCTTCACCGCAGTAAGAGAATTGGTTGATGACACACGTGACGGCCTTGAAATGCTTGCTGTTCACGGCATTAAGGAGTATTTCAGATATGGAGAAGAATCAGGAGGTGCTCGTGGTGGTCAGTTTTGATTATACGGCGCTCAAAACCCGGATCAAAGAGCGGTTTGGCACATATCACGCTTTCGCTGCCGCCCTCGGCGTATCTGACAAAACGCTTTACCGCTGGCTGAATAACGAAACGCCGATGTCGATTGGAAGTCTGCGCCGCATGGTAGAGTACCCGGAAATCCCGGCCGGAGAAATCGATTACTTCTTTTTCCGTTTGAGGCCTCCATCTGAAATACCGCATGAGCTTGAAGCGAAGATACAGCAGATGGACGGCGCCAAGCTTGACCTGCTCATGCGCTATATCAACTGTCTGATCTCCATGCGCACAAATCATAGTCCCGAAGTGGCCAAGGCTGATAATCGTTTGCGAGCATTGCTCAAATCAGAAGCGACACTCTCCGAAATAGTACAGCACACGGAGGCTTTGGAGCTTGCCCTTGGTATAAAGCCGGTGATGGCAACAAACACATAGCAAAATCATACCAGGGCATCATGAGCGGGGAATGCTTGAACAGTATCCCCGCTCTCTTTTTCCAAAAAACCTTTGTATGCGATCTTTATGCACAAGAACAAGGTGCCGCGGTTACCTGGCGAAGAGCCCTCAACTTCAAGGGTAGGGGGTGTTTCGCTCTACGCGGCTGCATCCGGCTTCCTGTTGCGCCCGCTGAGCCGTTGCAACGGCCCTTCGCTGTTTTCTTCTTGCTGGGGTATATCTCAGCCCCCCGGAGCATGAAAGCGCCAGAGCGGGACAGAGAGGCCAAAACACGTAAAACGGAATAATCTTCCGTTATGCGGGTGATCTCGCCGCAAATCTGATACCATCCAATCAGAAAGCCTGCAAATAAAAAGTCAAGCCCGAAAGTGGACTTGACAGGAGAAAATTTTGCAGGCAGCTAGTAGGTCAAATGGGCAACGCAAAAGAGCCAC
>ONPY01000151.1 GCA_900319835.1 uncultured Eubacteriales bacterium
TGGCTTTCCGCCCTTTCCTCATTGCCTGTTCAATCTCCTGGGTGACACGAGCGCACGAAGTGGCTCGACCTGCGCAAATCGAATGCTGCGAATGAGAGATGCGGCTGAGATGTACAATAAGTTGCGCAAATTGAAAACCGCATAAAAGAAGGCTTTTATTTAGTATTTTTATTTTAACAAAAATACTATATATTGTGTTTTCTGTTGACAGAACTGATCTGTCATTATATACTGAAAGCCACAGACGACTTTAAGAGGAGGGGGATTTGTATGCGGATCGGCGGACTGCAAAAGGTAACACTGCTGGACTATCCCGGCAAGGTGGCCTGCACGGTATTTCTGCCCGGCTGCAACCTGCGCTGTCCCTACTGCCACAACCCGAGTCTTGTTCTGCCCGGACAGAAAACAGAGGGCATCTCCCCCGAATCCCTGCTCGCCTTTCTGAATACGCGCAGAGGCAAACTGGACGGCGTATGCGTCACCGGCGGGGAACCTACCCTGCACCGCGACCTCCCCGAATTGCTGGGGCAGATCCGGGATCTGTGCTTTTCTGTCAAGCTGGACACCAACGGTACGAATCCGGAGATGCTGGCTTCTCTCTTACAGGCAGGTGCCTTAGATTATGTGGCAATGGACATTAAAAACAGTCCGGCGCGCTACGCCCAGACCTGCGGAGGCATCGATATGCTGCCGCAAGTGAAAAAAAGCGCCGCACTGCTGATGCGCGGAACCGTGGAATATGAATTCCGCACCACTGTCTGCGCCCCCCTGCACACGCCGGAGGACATGGAGGAGATCGGCCGCTGGCTACAAGGCGCAAGCTGGTATTTCCTCCAGTCCTTTGTGGATTCCGGCGCGCTGGTGGGCACCGGCATGAAGCCGCTGAGCCAGGAAGAACTCCACGCACTGAGAGACAGCGTTTTGCCCTACATCCCAAACACGAAAATTCGAGAATAATCGAGAAGGAAAAAAGGAGAACATGACCATGTACCAAGTGATCAAACGCGACGGCCGCGCTGCCGAATTCAGCCTGAGCCGTATCTCCAACGCCATCACCAAGGCGTTCGACGCCACGAAGATCCCCTATGCCCCGGATGTAATCAACCTGCTGGCCCTGCAGGTCACGGCGGACTATGCCGGCAAGATCAAGGACGATCAGATCGGCGTGGAAGCCATTCAGGACAGCGTGGAGGCCGTTCTCCAGCGGGCAGGTTACGCCGAAGTGGCCAAGGCGTATATCCTCTACCGCAAAAACCGGGAGAAGCTGCGCAACATGAGCTCCACCATTCTCGACTACAAGGGGCTGGTGGACGGCTACCTGAAGGTTTCCGACTGGCGGGTGAAGGAGAACTCCACCGTCACCTACTCGGTGGGCGGACTGATCCTGTCCAACTCCGGCGCCATCACCGCCAATTACTGGCTCAGCGAGATCTACGACGAGGAGATCGCCGACGCCCACCGCAACGCAGATCTCCACATCCACGACCTGTCCATGCTCACCGGCTACTGCGCCGGCTGGAGCTTAAAGCAGCTTATTCAAGAGGGGCTGGGCGGTATCCCCGGGAAGATCACCAGCGCCCCTGCCAAGCACCTGGCCACACTGTGCAACCAGATGGTAAACTTCCTGGGCATTATGCAGAACGAGTGGGCAGGCGCGCAGGCCTTCTCCAGCTTCGACACCTATCTCGCCCCCTTTGTCCGCACGGATCGCCTTAGCTACGACGAGGTCAAGCACTGCATCGAGAGCTTTATCTACGGGGTGAATACGCCCAGCCGCTGGGGCACTCAGGCCCCGTTCTCCAACATCACGTTAGACTGGACCGTGCCCGCCGACCTGGCCGACCAGCCGTGTATCGTAGGCGGCAAGCCCATGGACTTCACCTATGGGGACTGCCAGGCGGAGATGGACCTGATCAACAAGGCCTTCATCGAGGTCATGATCGAGGGGGACGCCAATGGCCGGGGCTTCCAGTACCCCATCCCCACCTACTCCATCACCAAAAACTTCGACTGGAGCGAAACGGAAAACAACCGTCTGCTCTTCGAGATGACTTCAAAATTCGGCACACCCTATTTCTCTAACTATATCAACTCCGACATGGAGCCCAGCGACGTGCGCAGCATGTGCTGCCGCCTGCGGCTGGACCTGCGGGAGCTGCGCAAGAAGAGCGGAGGCTTCTTCGGCAGCGGCGAGTCCACCGGTTCCGTGGGCGTCGTAACCGTCAACCTGCCCCGGATCGCCTACCTCGCCAAGGACGAGGCGGATTTCTTCACCCGGCTGGACCGCATGATGGACATCGCCGCCCGCAGCCTGAAGATCAAACGCACCACCATCGGGCGGCTGATGGAGGAGGGGCTGTACCCCTACACCAAACGCTATCTCGGCAGCTTTGACAACCACTTCTCCACCATCGGCCTTCTGGGCATGAACGAGGCGGGGCTGAACGCCGCGTGGCTGCGCAAGGACCTCACCCACGAGGAGACCCAGGACTTCGCCGTCCGGGT
>ONPY01000143.1 GCA_900319835.1 uncultured Eubacteriales bacterium
GAGCCTTTCTCATGGCTGAACTGAAAATTACTGCTGCGAATTTTGAAAACGAGGTTCTGCGTTCCGACAAGCCCGTTTTGCTGGACTTCTACGCCGACTGGTGCGGACCGTGCAAAATGCTCGCTCCCGTGCTCCACGAGATCGCTGAGGAAAACACCGGCGCGCTCAAGGTGGGCAAGGTCAATGTGGACGAGCAGATGGAGCTGGCAATGCGTTTTCAGGTATCCAGCATCCCGATGCTGGTCGTATTCAAGGATGGAAAGGCCGTTGCCAAATCGGTCGGCTATCGGCCTAAGTCGGAGATCGCCGCAATGGTGGAGGGTGCAAGATGAAGGTTGTGATCGTAGGCGGTGTGGCGGGCGGTGCTTCTGCCGCCGCCCGCATCCGCCGTCTGGATGAACACGCGCGGATCATCATGATCGAGCGCAGCGGCTATGTGTCCTATGCCAACTGCGGCCTGCCCTACTATGTCGGCGGTGTGATCGTGGATCGGGACGAGCTGACGCTGCAAACTCCGGAGAGCTTCTGGGACCGCTTTCGCATTGATGTGCGGGTACGGCAGGAAGTAACTGCGATCAATCCCGCAGAGAAAACCGTCACTGTTCGCGCACTGGACAGCGGAAAGAGCTATACGGAAACCTATGACAAACTGCTCCTCGCACCCGGCGCAAAGCCGACGGTTCCTGCGCTTTCCGGCGTCAGCAGTGAGCGTGTTTTCACGCTGCGCACTGTGGAGGATACCCTCCGCATTCGGCGCTTTGTAGAGGATCAGAAGCCGAAAACCGCTGTTTTGGCCGGCGGCGGCTTTATCGGTCTGGAAATGGCAGAAAACCTTGCAGAGATGGGCGTTTCCGTCACCATCGTTCAGCGGCCCAAGCAGCTTTTAGCGCCGCTGGATGCGGATATGGCGAGCTTTGTCCATGCGGAAATGCGCAGACACGGCGTGGCTCTGCGGTTGGGTGAAACTGTCACCGGATTCCGACAGGACGGAGATTCCGTGCTGACCCTGTTGGAAGAAAGTGAGCCACTGCATTCGGATATGGTGCTGCTGGCCATCGGTGTTACCCCGGATACGCATTTGGCAAAAGAAGCCGGACTCAGGCTTGGTATTCGTGGCAGCATCGCTGTCAACGAGCGGATGGAAACCTCCATGCCGGACATCTATGCTGTGGGCGATGCCGTAGAGGTCACCCATTTCGTTACCGGGCAGAAAGCGTTGATCTCGCTGGCAGGGCCTGCCAACAAGCAGGGACGCATTGCCGCTGACAATATCTGCGGTGGAAGCAGCCGCTTTCACGGCTCTCAGGGCTCGTCTGTTCTGAAGCTGTTTGGCTTGACAGCGGCCTCTACGGGGATCAATGAGAAGGCAGCGCAGGCAGCAGGGATCGCTTACGACAAAGTCGTACTTTTCCCGGCATCCCACGCTGCCTATTATCCCGGCGCACGGTCTATGACAATGAAGGTACTGTATGAAAAAGAAAGCCTGCGGCTGCTCGGTGCGCAGATCGTTGGCGGCGACGGCGTGGACAAGCGCATTGATGTACTGGCAACGGCCATTCGCGCAAAAATGACAGCTTTGGAATTGACTGAGCTTGACCTTTCCTACGCGCCGCCCTATTCCTCCGCCAAGGATCCGGTCAATATGGCCGGTTTTATGATCGATGATTTGGAGAGCGGGAAAGTGCGGCAGTTCCATTGGAGTGATGTCGAAGGATTGCCCCGCGACGGCAGCACGGCGCTGCTGGACGTCCGTACGGAGTGGGAGTATCAGCGGGGCCATTTGGACGGCTTTCGGAACATTCCCTTGGACGATCTTCGGGAGCATTTGGACGAGTTAGACCGGGACAAGCCTGTCTATGTGAATTGCCAGACAGGGCTTCGCAGTTATCTGGCCTGCCGCCTTTTGACGCAGTACGGCTTCACCTGTGCCCAACTCTCCGGCGGATACAGCTTTTATCAGGTCGTAACACAAGAGCAGCAGACAGCGCGGAGCGCCTATCCCTGCGGAATGGAGAAGCTATGAGTGAAAATCTATTTGGTTTGACGGTTGCGGCAGACAAAGGCTTGGATGACCTGCAATGCCAGCGCCTTTTAAGTGAAAATCGCAGGTATCAGGAAGTCATGCTGCAATACCGCTGCGCACTGAAAGCACTTGAAAGCCGGTTGGAAATTTTGAATGAGGAATTTTCATTGCAGCATGACCGCAATCCGATAGAAAGTATGAAAAGCCGCTTGAAGTCGCCGTCCAGCATTATGAATAAGATGCAGAAGCGCGGACTTTCTTTGGATTTTCCGACCATGCAGGCAAATATCATGGATATTGCCGGTGTGCGTGTGATCTGCTCTTTCGAGGAGGATGTGTTCTTTTTGGCAAAGTGCTTAAAAAAACAGTCTGACATTGAAATCATCACAGAGAAAGATTATATTTCACACCCTAAGCCAAATGGCTATCGCAGTCTGCACCTGACGATCCGGTTGGCGGTATTCTTTGCGGAAAAAGAGATCCATGTGCCGGTGGAGATACAACTCCGTACAATCGCTATGGACTTCTGGGCAAGCCTTGAGCATACCATCCGCTATAAGAAAAACCTGCCGATAAATGCTGAAGTCGAAACTGAACTGAAAGAGTGCGCCGATTCCAGCAGAGAGTGGGATGGTAAAATGGAGCATCTACTGCACATTTTAACATAATGCGTCAGATATAAAAGGACAAGCATAAGCAAAACCACCCGCTTGGCGGGTGGATGCTTATTATGCGAAAAGAGGCAGCGGCTGAATCTTCAGCCGCTGCCTCAGGCGTTGGGCACGAACGGCCCCCTCCGGCTGAACCGGAGGGGGCCGCTTTGTGGAAAAAGAGGTTTAAATCGGGGCGGGGGTCTGCGCCAGCAGCAGGATCACCACAAGGGCCGCCGCAAAGGCCGCGGCCGCAATCAAAAGGGCGATCCCGGCGGACAGCCGCGTCCCCTTTG
>ONPY01000006.1 GCA_900319835.1 uncultured Eubacteriales bacterium
GAAGTCCAGCACGCGCTTCTGATTCTCCAGGTCCATTGCACCTGCGGCAGTTCAAACGAAGCACTCCGTCGAGGAAAAGACGACTTCTGCACCTGCAGTGACGGCGCAGGCCTCGATCGCGGGGCCGGGAACACCGTCGCGGTCACCGATCGCGATGACCTTCTTCCCTGCTAAAATGCTCATGAAGTTTTTCCTCCTTCCAAAAAGATTCTATAAAAAGTCTGCTGACTTTTTACCGCTTTGGGCGGACGCCGGGACACGCCCGGCGTCCAGTTTTTCTATGCGAAAGGTATCCGCCTCAGTCGTCAAAGATCGTCTGATCTTCCACCTCGGTGGTGAGAGCTCTCAGCGCCTTGAGAACCAGCTTCTCACGCAGCTTGTACTCGTCGGCGTGATCCAGGGAGGGATTCCCGAGCGGGTGGGGGATTGCCACGGCGGGGACGATCCTGTTGGCGCCGACCGTCAGAGAGATCGGCGTGACCGTACACACATGCACCACGGGGATACCTGCTCTTTCGATTTCTTTAACCATCGTTGCGCCGCAACGAGTGCAGGTCCCTCAAGTGGAGGTCAGGATTGCAGCCGTTACCCCTGCGTCGAGCAGGCGCTGGCTGAATTCCTGAGCGAACTTCTTGGCGGAGGCGACGGCGGTGCCGTTGCCGACGGTCGCGTAGTACAGGTGGTGCAGCTTGCCGATGACGCCCTTTTTCTCCAGATCGCGGAGCACGTCCACAGGCAGGACGCGGTTGGGATCGTCGTTGGCGTAGACGGGGTCGTAGCCGCCATGGGCGGTCTCATAGGTCGCGGAGGTGAGGGCGTCCACGCCGGTGATGTCGTATTCACCGTAGTGGGAGGCGTTGGAGGATTCGATGTGGTCGGGGTTGCCCTTGGGCACGATACCGCCGGAGGTGACCAGGGCGATGGTTGCCTTGGACAGATCCTTTACCGCGGGATTGGGGGGCACACGGTCAAAGGAGGGCATGGGGTACTCGGTCTCAAAGGGCTTGTCATTGAGCTTCTTGAGCAGCATGTCCACGGCGCGCTTGGAGCCGCGCTCTTTCTCAAAGAAGTTGACACGCACGCCGCGGGGGATGTAATTATCCTCCACAGAGGCGCCGATGGTCTCGCCGCGGGCCAGCTTCAGGGCCAGGGGCGCCATCTTCTTGACGGCGTCGCGCATGCCGGCGGCGCTGTTTTTGGTGGGTACAATATACGTCTTGTCCCGGAACATGTCAACACCGGGGTTTTCCACGTACATGCCGGTGACGGTGGGGATGCCCAGCTCAGCAGCCACGGCGGCGCAGACAGAGCCACAGGCCACGCCGTAGCGGCCGGCGTTGAAGGCGGGGCCGGCAACCAGAATATCGGCTTTCTGCTCCTTGACCCAGGCGAGGACCTGAGCGGTGGTGGCGTCGATATTCTCGTTGAAGTAGGAGTCACCGCAGACAATGGTGGCGACGATTTCGGCCTGGTCGCCGAACTGAGCCATCAGGGCCTGACCGGGGCCGACCACGGCATTGACGCGGAGCTCGGCCGGGATGTCGGCCTTTTCCTCGCCGCCGATGCCGGCATAGAACTGGTTGATATAGTGGACTACTCTGATCTTAGCCATCTGTCTTCCCTCCCTTATCTGGCGCTGAGGCGGTTAAAGCCGACCTCGTTGGTAGCGCCGGTGATGACCTGGAGCTCTGCCACGATGGAGCCGTCGGGCTGGAGGCTGTTCTCGTTGCCGCCGGCGATCTTGGTCACATAATCCAGCGTGCCGATGACCTTGTCCATGGGTGGCAGGGTGATGACCTGGTTGGCGTTGCCGCCGGTGACACAGGCGTCCGCCGCGGGGTCGGAGTCGGCCAGGGACTGGGACTTGCCGTCCTGCCCGGCATACTCGTCGGTGATGATGACGGTCTTGACGCCCTTGCCCTCGATCTTCTTGCAGTTCATGATCAGGTCGGTGTCCGGGTTGCCAAAGCCCTCCTGGGAGATGATGGCGCCGTCGAGCCCGAAGAACTCGCACATCTTCGCCGACCAGTCGGAGGAGCGCTGCTTGTCGGCCAGGTACACGTTCTCATTGGTGATGATGACGCCGACAAAATTCAGGGTCTTGCCGTGCTGGGCAAAGAGGTCCTCAATGACGGGGTTGTTGAGGTGGTGGTAGGTGGTGTTCTTGTCGCAGGCGGACACGCAGTTGCCGGAGATGATGGCGCCGTCCATGATCTCGGTGGGGTAGATGAAGGTGGAGAGGGTACGCTTGGCGTCAACGCCGTAGACATAGGTGTCGTGCAGCAGGCCCTGGCTCTGCAGCATCATCACATAACCCACGCGGGGCAGGTCGGGATAGAGGTTGATGCCCTCGGTGATGCTGGGGGTCTCGTAGACGACGGAGCGGTAGGGCTCGGCGTCTCTGGCAAGCTCCCCGATATAGGTGGCGGTCTTCAGACCGGCCAGACGCACGGCCTGTTCGTACTCATGCTGGGGCAGTCCCTCGATGGGGGTGATGACCAGCACCAGATTGATGAGCTTGGAGAAGGGGGTGTAGTCGGCGCCGGGGCCGCTCATGTCGATAATGCCCTCCTGAAAGCCGACAATCTTGCCGGCGGTGACGACGCCCATGCCCTCCAGAGCATAGGTCTTGCCGGAGCCCACCGTGTCGACCTTGTTGATGACGCCGGGGAATACACCGCCGGGGCCCTCCACCTTGACACGGGGCTGAATCACATCTTTTACGGGCGTGATTCGCGTGCTTTCACCGGGTTTTGCCACATCGAGACGGACGTCGGCGATCTTCTCGTTTTCGAGAATCATCTTGCGGACGGCTTCCACGTCAATGGTGACAACGCCGTCTTCATATTTCGACTCCGTTCCAAGGACGACATCGGTTACTTTCACATACCCGAGTTCGAGTTTCAAAACGAATACACTCCTTTCTGGTCAATAGTTTCCCAGATCTTCCATTGCCGATTCTATCGCGCTGTCGATGAGGGTCAGGTCCACCAGCTGGAAATCCTGCAGCTCCTGCTCCCGCCAGTTGCGGCGGATGGCGCCGAATTTCTCCGCGGTGAAGATGGCCTTCTCCATCAGCTCGATCGATTCCCGATCGGCGCGGTCTGCTTCCTTGGCAATCATGATGGATTTATAAGGGGTTTCATTGGGCTTGACGCTGCCGGACAGGGGGTGAGACAAAAGCCGATGGCCCAGATGGCATTCGTCTCTGGTCTTCAAAAGCACATCGCGATAGGAGCCCTCCACAAAGCACAGGTCTATCTTGCCCAGATATTTGTCCCGTACCATGGGATTGTTGCTCACAAGCACGATCTTCATGGGACTATCCTTTCGCGCCCGCCGTGAAACTTGCAGACAGAATCTGTTCTTCCGGCCCGCGCAGGGCGTTGCCGAAAGCGCGAGAAAAAAGACAGGGAAACGTGCGGAACCGGCGGTTCCTTACGTCTCCCTGTCAGCTTTTGGCTTCCAGAGCCCGGTACTATCTGCCGTCCTTTTGCCTGAAAGTTTCAAGGCCGGAGCCTTTTTCCTCTTCGGCGGCCCTCTGTCGCAAGAGCGCTCTCTGGCAGATGATCAACCCGACTGTATGGAATTGAGGTTTTCTGATCGATTCCAGTATACGATTATCTTTATATTTTGTCAACTGAAATCACGAAAAGTTTACGTTTGTACCGACGGGGGAGCGCCCTATTCCTTGCTCTCTCCGGCGGGTTTGATGATCTGCTGAATGGCGTAGATCACAAAGGTGGCGGCGGTGCCGGTGGATTCGTCCACGAGGAGCTTCACGGTGTCGCCGTCGCGCTCCAGCACGGTGCCGATCAGTCCGCCGATGGTGGTTACTTTGTCACCGGCTTTGACGGCGTCATGCATGGCCCGGGTCTGCTTGTTCTTCTTCTGCCCGGGGACGATCACAAAGAAATACAAAATGGCAAACAGCGCCAGCGCGTAGGCCAGCACGACCAGAAGCGGTCTCATCAACCAATCACCTCGCAATCAAGAATCAGCCGTTGAGGAACTTTTCCGCGATGTTGACGAAGGTGGCCGAACCCATCCAGAACACGTCCTCGTCCACGTTGAACTTGGGGTTGTGGTGCGCCACATCCGTGCCCTTGGCGGGGTTGGAGGAGCTCAGGAACATGAAGGCTCCGGGCACCTCGGCAAGATAGTAGGCAAAGTCCTCGCCGCCCATGTTGGGATGCTCCACGGAGGTGATGACGTGGTCCTCGCCCACGACCTCCTTGGCGCAGGCGGCGGCGAAGGCGGCCATTTCGTCGTTGTTGACGACGGGGGGAGCGCCCCAGTCCATCTCAAACTCGGCGCTGCCGCCGTAGGCCTGAGCCGTACACTGGGCGATTTCGCCGATGCGGCGGGCCAGCTTCTGGCGGACTTCCTCGTCCAGGGCGCGGGTGGTGCCCTCGATCAGCACCTCGCTGGGGATGGCGTTGTAAGCGGCGCCGCCGCGGATGATGCCGATGGTGACGACCACGGGGACACAGGCGTTGAACTCGCGGGCGTTGATGGCCTCCAGGCCGATGACGATATGGGCCGCGATGTTCACCGGGTCGATGCCCTTTTCCGGCGTGGAGCCATGGCACCCGACGCCCTTGACCTTGATGATGAAGCGGTCAAAGGAGGCCATGACGGGGCCGGGGCAGCAGATGATGGTGCCGGTGGGGATCTCCTTGGAGAGGATGGTGCCGATGTGGGTGCCGAACACCGCGTCGGCCCCCTTGACGCCGCCGTTTGCGACCATCAGGGGCGCGCCCTTGGACTGCTCCTCTGCGGTCTGGAACATCAGACGGACCTCACCATTGAGCTCATCCTTGTGGGCGTTGAGGATCTTGGCCGCGCCCAGCAGCATGGTGGTGTGGGTGTCGTGGCCGCAGGCGTGCATACAGCCGTCATGCTTCGAGGCGTAGGGAACGCCGGTCTCCTCATGGATGGGGAGCGCGTCCATGTCCGCGCGCAGGGAGACGACCTTGCCGGGCTTGCCCTTGTTGATGAAGGCGAGGATGCCGGAGTCGGTCTCAGACAGCTCGTAGGGGATGCCCAGCGCGTCCAGCTTTGCCGTCACATAGGCGCGGGTCTGGGGCAGGTCTTTGCCGAGCTCCGGGATCTGGTGGAGCTCACGGCGCATGGCGACAAGCTCGTCCTGCAGTGCTTCGCATTCTTTCCAAAACATGTTGTCCGCCTCTTTTCTGCATCAGGCCTTTTTCTTCTCGGCGTTGTAGAACACGCGGGCGATAAGCACGGTGCCGAAAACGGAGAAGACGATGGTGAGCCACGCGGGGATGGTGCCGATGAGCTTGCAGACCAGCGGGATCAGCGCGCCGAAGATGGCGATCTTGGGCTTCTTCAGGGCGAAGTTGCCGAAGGTGGCGCCGAAGATGGCGGCGGAGGCGTAGAGCTTCAGGCCGTCGGTGATCGCCTGGGGCAGGACCGACACGATGGCGGTGCCGACAAAGGCGGCCGCAGTGGTGGCGATCAGGTTTGTGATGATGGAGCCGCAGATGGCCATGGTAGAGACAACCTCGGCCTGGATGGTGCCGGCCTCGCTCTCAGTGACGTCCAGCGCCAGAGAAGCGCAGGGCACGCGCATGTTGCCGATGTTGCCGGAGAGGAAGCTCAGGTAAGTGCCGGACATGCCGAGAGCCGCGTAGTAGGAGACAGGCTCGACAATATAGAAGGCGCCGAAGGCGATGGCCGTCAGGGCCCAGGCGCTGAGCACCAGCTGGGTGTCGGGCCAGCAGTCAAACTTGCTGCAGAGATAGAGGACGGGGATGAAGGCGGTAATCGCAGCGAGAATATTGGTGGGAGAACCGATGCGGGTACAGCTCTTCTTCCAGGTCTGCATGTAGTTGGTGTTATCCATAGTGATTCTCCTTTCCCAATCAAGTGAGGATCAGGGCGCATGCGATACCGAAGAGCATGGCGATGCCGAGGGAGTACTCCGCCAGCTTCGGGTGCTTGGGCGTGACCCATTTGCCGAGAGCCATCATGCACAGGGCGCCGGAGACGACCGCCACAAGGTTGCCCATGCTGATGACGGGGCCGCCGTTGAGGAAGCCCTTGGAGACGATGGAGTTGATGTTCAGATAACCGAAGATACCGATGGAGCAGGCGGCGGACATGTAGCCGAGCCAGTGGGTATCGCCGCCGGAGAGCTTGTCGCGCAAAACCTCGAGACTGGGTGTGGCAACGCCGGTGACCAGCAGCCAGCCCGCGCCGTTGAGGGCCATGGCAAACCAGGACACCGCCAGAATCTCCAGCGTGTATCCCTCGCCGCCCAGGGTGACGCCCGCGGCGGTCGCGCCGTTGGTGGCGGCGGCCAGCTCTGTGGGAGCGGCGCCGATGATGGACAGACGCAGCCAGGACATGGGGCCGCCGATGGCGGACATCAGACCCACCATGACGATGAACACGCCAAGGGCCGGGCCGATGGCGGTCACGAGACCGATACGGAAGGCCTTCTTGGGAATCTCGGGATCAATGCGGCACTCCTTGGTGGCCTTGTTGGCCGCCCGGATGAACAGCACCGCCTGCACGGCTGCGATGATGACCGTGAAGCTGCAGAGGAACCACATGATCGGAAGATTGGAAATCTGCAAATAGTCCATATACTTTTATCTCCTTTCATTCTGTCTGGGCTTCTCCTTCGGGCCGCGGCCTCCGACCCCCTATCGAAAACCGTTTGAAAAAGAGAAGACCCTGTGCCGGAACGCTTGCTGCAAAAGAAGAACGGGCCAATGCTATCCTCTGCCGGACGCATCCGTGGGCAAAGGGAGCGCCTTCACAAAAAGTTAACAATTGGCCCTTACGTGATTAGTTTATCAAAATGTTCAAATTTTATCAAGAAAAAATGAGAGAGTTTTGACAAAACCGGCAAAGCGTATAAAAACAGATTCACCTTTTTAGCAAAAAGAACAAGGGCGGTAGGGAGCCTGGCAATAAATGCCAAATGCACCCTTCCCGCCCTATTTCTTTTAGTTGGGAGACAGTCTCAGCTGACGGTGATTGCCGCGGCCCGCTCGGGGTCGAATTCTTCCGCCATGTCGTAGATGTTGAAGTGGGTGAAATCCCGCAGGGTGCGGCCATTCAGCTCATAGGTGCGGATGAACTTGTTGCCTTGCAGGTGGGACCAGTGCTCTGTGTCCCAGGTGAGATAGCCGTCAGCGTCCGTGACAGGCGCGTCCAGTTTGAAGTCCACCTGGCGGCCGTTCTTCATCAGCTCGATCAGGCCCTTTCGATCTGCCTCCAGTTCCTGCTTGTTGACGGTGTCAAATACTTTCATGCGTTTGGCTCCTTTCTTCGCGGACATCCTCGCCGGGGCAGACAATGCGGGCGATCCATTCCTTCCGGATCTCCCAGATGTTGCCGCAGACATTGAAGATGGTCCAGTTATCGATCTGAAAGACGCGCTGCCAGCTGGCCTGGATGCGCTCCTTTTCGCCGGGGAACATGCCGCCGTAGCGGCCGCGGTAGAGGTCGTAGCTGCTGGTGACGCCCAGCGCTCTCAAATGCGCCTTGTACTGCGCGTCGTCCTCCGCGTCTTTGGGCAGGTACATGCGGTTGAGCACATAGTCCCACTTGCCCTCGTCAAAGAAGATGATCTGCTCTTTCGGCACATCCAGCACATAGACCACCGTGCCCGCAATGGGACGCAGGCAGTTTTCCGCGCTGATGGAGCACCAGATGGAGGCCTCCGCGTCCGGCGGGCGGGGGACGATCTTCTCGGCCTGGCGGGTAAACCAGGCGTAGCTCTCCAGATAGTGCTCGGCCATGTCCCCAAAGTGCAGGCGCACATACATGCTGCGGTTGAGGATGCGCCCCGTGCGCTCCAGCTCCTTCAGGGTCTTGTCGTTTTGCCGGGTGTAGAGACGGAAGGTCTCGGCCATGTGGTCCTCCTTTGCTTGCGGAAAGACGGCGGGTCTGCTACAATGAGGAAAACGGTCGGAAAGGGGAGATGCAGATGGAACGCTATATCGCTTTTGACGTGGAGACGCCCAACGCCCGCAACCACCGCATGAGCGCCATCGGCGTGAACGTCGTGGAGGACGGTCTGGTGACGGAGAGCTTCGGCACGCTCGTCAATCCCGAGACGCACTTTGACCCCTTCAACATCGCCCTGACCGGCATCACGCCGGAGCTGGTGCGCACGGCGCCCAGTTTCCCGCAGCTCTGGGATCAGATCGGGCCGACGCTGCTCAGCGGTGTGCTTGTGGCCCACAACGCGACCTTCGATCTCTGCGTCCTCTCCCGCTGTCTGCAGCACTATGAGATCGATGTGCCGCAGTTTGTCCCCTTTGTGTGTACGGTACAGATGGGGCGGAGGTGCCACCCGGAAATGCCCGACCACAAGCTGGATACGCTCTGCCGCAATCTCGGTATCCCCCTGGACCACCACAAGGCCGACAGCGACAGCCGCGCCTGTGCGGAGCTGCTGCTGGACTACGAGCGGAACGGGCTGGAGATCGGGCGCTTTGTGCGAACCTATGATCTCTGGAACGGGCGTACCGCGCGGCTGTGACGGCAGGTACGGCGCCCCGGTTTCAGTATAACCAGTCCGGGCTTGGAAAACAAGGAGCTTTTCCGGCCACTTGCGATTTAAAGAAAAAAAGCGTTGACAAATCCGGTGACGGGTGCTAAACTTCACCCAAACCGCAGAGGAAGAGTGAGTAAGCCGAATCTCTTTTTCCACAGCGAGCCGCCGACGGTGGGAGGGCGGCGAAAAACATCCGGCCGAATGGACTTCCGAGGGCGAGCGGAAAGGGCGAAAGCCCGAGTATGTGAGCCGGGGCAGGACTCCCCGTTATGAAAAGTCAGCGTATGTTGGTACGCGTAAAGGTGGGCGCGATGAGCGCCAAGCCGGGTGGCACCGCAGGTTCAGTTTTTTGATCCTGTCCCAGCAAAGAAATTTGCAGGGGCGGGATTTTTGTTTTGCCCGTCCCAGGAAAGGAAGTATTCCCCATGAAAAAAAGCATCGCCCTCCTTCTCTCCGTCCTGATGATCCTCTCCCTCGCCGCCTGCGGCTCATCCGCTCCCGCGGCCAAGGCCGCCCCGGCCTCCGCCGACGCGGAGAAAACCGTCTACACCATCGGCATCTGCAACTTCGTCGACGATGCCTCTCTCAACCAGATCATCGCGAACATCCGCGAGAGGCTGGGAGAACTGGAGACCGACACCGTCGCCTTTGAGATCCTGGAGGACAACTGCAATCTCGACGCCAACGTCATGAATCAGATCATCACCAACTTCATTGCCCAGAATGTGGATCTGATGGTGGGCGTGGCGACGCCGGTCGCCATGGGCATGCAGGCCGCCACGGAGGAAAACCGGATCCCCGTGGTCTTTGCCGCCGTGTCCGACCCGCTGGGCGCGGGACTGGTGGAGTCCATGGAGGCCCCGGGGGCCAATCTCACCGGCACCTCCGACTATCTGGACACCAACGCCGTGATGAATCTCATCTTCGCTCTGAACCCCGACGCAAAGAAGATCGGCCTGCTTTACAACGTGAGTGAGGATTCCTCCACCGCCCCCATCGCCGCGGCAAAGGAGTACCTGACGGGCAAGGGCGTGGCCGTTATAGAGCACACCGGCACCAACGTGGATGAGGTCATGCTGGCGGCCCAGGCCCTGGTCTCCGACGGGGTGGACGCGGTCTTTACCCCCACGGACAACACCGTCATGACGGCGGAGCTTGCCATCTACGAGACCTTTGCCGAGGCGGGCATTCCGCACTTCACCGGGGCGGACAGCTTCGCGCTCAACGGCGCCTTTTTGGGCTACGGCGTGGACTACGCAAACCTCGGCCGGGAGACCGCCGACATGATCGCCCGGATTTTGCTGGAGGGGAAGGACCCCGGCACGCTTCCGGTCAGGACCTTTGACAACGGCACCGCCACCGTCAACACCGAGATCTGCGCTGAGCTGGGTCTGGACTTCGACCAGGTGTCCGAGACCTTCGCGCCCTACTGCACCAAGGTGCAGCCCATCACCACCGCAGAGAGCTTTGACGATCTCACTTAAATGCATCGTGAAGGAGTAAGAAAAAATTGCTGTCGATTCTGCAAACCGCGCTGGAGCTGGGCCTGATGGGCTCGCTCACGGTGCTGGCACTGTTTTTAAGTTATAGCATGCTGGGAGTATGCGACCTGTCCACCGACGGCTGCTTTACTCTGGGCGCCGTGACAGGGGCGGTGGTCGCCCTCGCGGGGCATCCATATCTCTCCCTTCCCGCCGCCATGTTCGCGGGCGTGCTCTCCGGCCTTGTGACCGCGACGCTGCAGACGAGGATGGGTATTGACAGTCTGCTCTCCGGCATCATCGTCAACACCGGATTGTATTCCGTCAACATCGCCATCATGGGCGGGGCCTCGCTCCTGAATCTCAACAAGACCGCCACGGTCTTTACCGCGCTCAAGAACGCGCTGGCGGGCACGGCGCTGGCCGGGTGGTACAAGGCGATCGTCGCCCTGTTGGCCGCGGCGCTGGTGATTGTGTTCCTCGCGCTCTTTCTGCGCACGCGTCTGGGCCTTGCCATCCACGCCACCGGGGATAACCCGGACATGGTGCGCTCCTCCTCCATCAACCCCGCCATGACCACCACCGTGGGCCTCTGCGTCTCCGGTAGCTTCACGGCCCTCTCCGGCTGTCTGCTTGCCCAGAGCCAGAAGTCCGTGAACATCGACATCGGCTCCGGCATGGTGACTATTGCCCTGGCCTCCCTGCTGATCGGCCGGGCCTTCGCCCCCGGGGGCGGGGTGGCAAAGCGGGCCTGCGGGGCGGTGGTGGGCGCCGTCGTGTTCCGCCTGGTTTATGCTCTGGCTCTGCGGCTGAACATGCCCGCCTTCATGCTCAAGCTGGTCTCCTCCGTCATCGTTGTCATCGCCATCGCGGGGCCGTATCTGCGCTCCCGCTATCCGGAGCTTGCCCGCCGTGTGAACTACGGCAGGGGAGAGGAGGGGCGAAATGCTTGAACTGAGTCATCTGTCCAAGGTCTTCGACCCCGGCACCGTCAACGAGAAAAAGGCGCTGGACGACCTGTCCCTCTCGGTAAAGGACGGGGACTTTATCTCCATCATCGGCGCAAACGGAGCGGGAAAGTCCACGCTCTTCAACGCCATTTCCGGCGTGTTCCTCACCGACAGCGGGCGCATCGCTCTGGACGGGGAGGACATCACTCTGCTGCCGGAGTATAAGCGCTCCAAAACGATCGGCAGGCTCTTTCAGGATCCCGCCCGGGGCACCGCCCCCGGTATGACCATCGAGGAAAACCTCGCCCTCGCCGCCGGCTGGGGCGGGTGGCTGGCCGGTGTGTCCCGGAAAAGCCGGGACGCCTTCCGGGAACGCTTGGCCCGTCTCGGCATGGGGCTGGAGGATCGGATGCAGCAGCCGGTGGGCCTGCTCTCCGGCGGCCAGCGCCAGGCGCTGGCCCTGATGATGGCGACCGTGAACCCGCCAAAGCTCCTGCTCCTGGATGAGCACACTGCGGCGCTCGACCCCGCCACGGCGGAGAAGGTGCTGAAGCTGACGAAAGCGATCGTGGAGGAAGACCGCCTCACCTGCCTGATGGTGACCCACAACATGCAGACAGCCCTGGAACTGGGGAACCGCACGCTGATGATGGACGGCGGGCACATCATCTTTGACACCGAGGGGGAAGAGCGGGCAAAGCTCACGGTGCCGGATCTGCTGGTGCTGTTCAAAACCGCCTCCGGCCGGGAACTCAACAACGACCGGATGATGCTCTCGTAAGAAAAAGGACTGCCGAAGGGCAGTCCTTTTTCATGTGCCAGCAAACCTTAAATTGCATGTCATTTTGAGCCCGCGGCCCAGGCCGGCTTCTCTTGCCGCAAAAAGCCGTCCCGTCATTCCGAGCCAGTGCTCACACTGGCGTGGGAATCCGTCCTTCCTCTGACGGAAACGGATTGCCACGACCAGTTTGCAAACTGGTCTCGCAGTGACGTTATTTTTGTAAAGCGCTTTTTACCCCTGGCCCACGTCGATAAAGACGGCGTGGTTGACAAAGTCCTCGGTGCGGACGGTTTCGCCCGTCTGTACGATCTCAAGCTCCCGGGCCACGTGCTCCACCGTCTCCATGTCGGAGGTCCCGGCGGTGACGATGATGTAGCCCTCGCTCTCGCTGAAGCGGATGACAAAGAAGTAGTGGCCGGTGTGCTCGGGGACACTGCCCGCCGGGCCCTCGCTGGCGTCAAAGTGCTGCGTGGCCTCAAATTTCAGCACCGTCTCGTCGCCCCACTGCTCCTGGGTGATCTCGCCGGGGGTCTGGTACATCAGCAGCATGGCGCCGTCCTCCGCGGCAAACTGCGGCACATAGTAGAGCCGCACCATGTAGGGCTGATAGTTGTCGGAACGGAAGTCCACCTCAGGCGCCCCCTCGGAGACCAGATAGGTGTAGCAGCCGTCCTCATCCGGCGTGGAGTACACCGGCTGGAAGGGGAGCCAGCCGGGCTTGAATTTCACAGCTCGGCATTCCTCCAGACCGTCAAAGGTGAAAACGTACTTGAGATCGTGCCAGGTGAGCAGGCCGGAGTCGCTCTCGCCCCAGTGGATGGAATAGGTCTCGTCCGCCTTGGCCGGGCGGCTCTCCTTCAGGGAAAAGATACCCGCGGCAAAGGCGCTGCCCACCAGAAACAGGGAGATCACCGCCGCCAGCAGCAGTGTGCGGGAGACGCGGCGGACAGTCTTCACGGACTGCTTTTCCTGCCCGTAGCCCAGGGAGCTGCGGGCGTCATCCAGATAGCTGTCTTTGATATCGTTCATGGCAAATAACAGGTCTCGGCTCAGCATAGACCTTCCTCCTTTAAGAATTTCCCCAGCCTGCGCCGGGTGCGCAGCAGCATGGACTTGACCTTGCCCTGCGTAAAGTCATAGCGCGCGGCGATCTCCCTGATCGGCAGCAGAAAGAAATACCGGGCCAGAAAGACCCGACGCTCCGTCAGCGGCAGCGTCTCCAGAAAGCGGTTGACGGCCTCGGACAGCTCCTTCTGCTCCAGCGCCCGCTGCACGTCCGCGCCGGAATCCAGCGTCTCGCTCAGCTCTTCCAGGGCGAGACTTGCTTCGCCCCCGCCGCGCTTGAGCGAATTGCGCTCATCCAGGCGGTTGAGAGAGAGCCAGCGGGTCAGCTTGCCGAGGTACGGCGCCAACCGCTGCGGCCGGTGGGTGGGCATCGAGTTCCAGGCGGAGAGCCAGGTGTCGTTGACGCACTCCTCCGCGTCCTCGGGGTTGGATAGGATGTTTGTCGCAATGGTGCGGCAGTACCCGCCGTATTTGCAGATGGTCACAGGCACGGCGTCATCGCTGCGCTGCCAGTAGAGATCGACGATTGCGGCGTCCTCCATGGCGTCGCCTCCTTTCCTTGGTGAGGTCCCTCACTCTATTAGAAAGCAAAAAGGGCGATTTGGTTTCACAGGTTTTGAAAATTTCCTGATTGGGAATTGATTCCGTAGGGGCCGGCGCCCTCGACGGCCCGGCAGAACGAGGAGAAAGATAAACCAATCCCCGGCGAATCCGTATGAATGTACGTGTTCGCCGGGGATTTTTCGATTGTCGTGCTGCATACCGCGCGGACCGCCGGGGCGTCGGCCCCTACGCTTTGATTGGAGATTATCCCTTTTCGCGTTGAGTTAGTCCCTTTGAGAAGCAGCGGGTTATTTGTGCGCGGCGATGAGCTCGGCGGCCATGGCATAGAGCATCTCCTCGGAATTGCTGTCGGCGGCCATGTCCATCAGGCCATATTCAGCGCCGTCCAGGGTGAAGCCGACGAAGGCAAATTCATGCTCCTCCACGGCGTCGCTGCCGTAGGAGATGTAGAAGTGCCCGGCCTCTTCGGCGGCCAGGTCCGCCTCGGTCTTCTCGTAGTCCTCCGGGACGAACTTGTAATGATCCAGGGAGAAACGGACCGACACGCCGCCGATGGTACGGGTGCCGGTGGGAGCGGGCGGCTCATGGGTCCCGGGAATGTCCAGCACCGGACCGACGCTGATGGTGATTTCCCGCGCGCCGGGCTTTGCATACGTGAAGGTGACGCCGTAGTATTCCTTGAGAACGGTGTAGTTTTCATCATAGACGGCCTCGCCGCCGAGGTACATGGACTGAAAAGTATAACCGTTGGAAAACTGCGGCACAGCGGTGATGGGGTAGCCCGCTGTCTTCTCCACCTTCGGCAGATCGGAGAGACTGGTGAATTCCCCGGTATCCCGCATGAGATGGGTGCCGGTGGAGTGTGCCACGCCGGAGATGGCGTAGGCCGAGCCCACCATCAGCACTGCGATCAGGGCGGCGATGACAAAGATGCGGACAGGATTTTTTAATTTCTTCATAGAATGCTTCTCCTCTCGCGGGAGGAGCTCGGATTCCAGCGCGGCCCAGATGCGCGCGGCGGATTCTTCGCTGAGCGTGACGGCGTCGTAGGCCTCGCGAAAGCGTTTGTCAGGCATCAAGATCCCCTCCCAATGTTTCTTTCAGGGCTTTCCGCGCCCGGGAAAGCCAGGTTTTGATCGTGTTCGGGGACTGGCGCAGCATGTCCGCGATCTCGGAGACCGCATAGCCCTCGTAGTAGTGCAGATAGACGGCGGCCTTGTACTTGTCCGGCAGGGCCAGGATCGCGGCCATCAGGGAATTGACCTCCGGCTCCGGCGCGGCAAGCTGAGTCTGCTCGTCCAGATCCATGTGATGGCGGGACTTGGCCTTGAGCATGTCCTTGCAGACGTTTGTGACCGTGCGGATCAGCCAGGCCTTTTCGTGCTGCGCATCGGCAAACGCGATCCGGCCCCGGATCAGGCGCAGAAAGGTCTCCTGCAGGGCGTCCTCGGCGTCGTATCTGTTTTTCAGGTAGGTGAAGGCGATGCGGTAGAGGGTCTGGGAGTGCTCCTCGTAGAGCTCCCGGACCGCCCTGCCCGTACGCTGCAGAGCATCCGGCATGTGCTGCCCCCGTTCTGAAAGCGGCGGATGTGGCGCTTAGAAACCGCTTTCACCAGATAAACGATCGAGAGCGGGAAAAGGTTTCATCTCCTGGGAAAATTTTTCGGAACAATGCCCGGCGAAAAACGTCAAATGCTTGAAAAGAAAAGGCCCGCCGCGATGGCGGCGGGCCGGGGAAAAAACGGATTATTTCCGGGCGTGCTGCTCGATATGCTCCTTTGTCAGCTTTACGGTGACGCCGGAGAGAGCCAGCAGGGCAATCAGGTTCGGGATGGCCATAAAGCCGTTGAGCGCGTCGGCCAGGTTCCAGGCGTCGGCCAGACTCATGGAGGCGCCGATGAGTACGAAAAGGACAAACACGCCCTGGTAGACGCGGGTGGCCTTCATGCCGAAGAGATACTCGAAGCAGCGGGTGCCGTAGAGCGACCAGCTGAGAGTGGTGGACAGGGCAAAGAGGCTCAGGCACACGGCGATGATCACGGCGCCGAGCCTGCTGCCGAAGACGGTGCTCATAGCCGCAGCCACGTTGGCCCCGCTGCCGCCGGAGCCCCAGGTGATGTCCATGCCGCCGGCGCAGTAGACCGAGAGCACCGTGAGACTCGTCAGCGTGCAGATGACGATGGTGTCCATGAAGACCTCAAAGATGCCGTAGAGCCCCTGACGCACCGGATCCGTCTCGGAGGTCGCGGCGTGGGCAATGGGGGCAGAGCCGAGACCAGCCTCGTTGGAGAAGCAGCCGCGGCCGACGCCCTTCTTCATGCTGGTGAGCACGGTGATGCCGAAGGCACCGCCGATCGCGGCGTCGGGGGAGAAGGCGCCTTTGAAGATCAGGGCGAAAACCTGACCGAGGTGGGAGATGTTGGCGAAGATCACGACAAGGGCCGCCACAATGTACACCACGGCCATGAAGGGCACCAGCTTCTCGGTGACCTGACCGATGCGCTTGATGCCGCCGAAGAGCACCAGCGCCACGATCACGGCGACGATGATGCCCACGATGAAGGTGGTCACGCGCACCTGGCCGCCGAGGAAGGCAAAGGTGCCCGCGGCGTTGGGCGTGAAGCTGTCCACGGCGTTGTTGATGGCGTCGGCGATGGACTGCACCTGGGTGGCGTTGCCGATGCCGAAGGCGGCCAGGGCCGCCAGCACGCAGAACACGCCGCCGAGCCAGGCCCAGTTTTTGCCCAGACCGTTCTTGATATAGTACATGGGGCCGCCGACCCAGTCGCCCTTGGCGTTTCGCTCGCGGTATTTCACCGCCAGCACGACCTCGGAGTACTTGGTCATCATGCCGGCCAGGGCTGCGATCCACATCCAGAAGACCGCGCCGGGGCCGCCGATGAAGATGGCGCCGGTGACGCCGGCGATGTTGCCGGTGCCCACCGTAGCGGCAAGAGCCGTGGTCAGCGCCTGGAGGGGCGTGACCTCACCCTCGCCGGCCTCGTGCTTGTGAAAGAGCTTACCCGCGGTGTTCTTCCACCAGTAGGGGATGCGGGTAAACTGGATGAAGCGCATCCGGGCGCTGAGGAAGATGCCGGTGCCGACCAGCAGGATCAGCATGATGGGCCCCCAGGCAAAGTCGTCGATGGCGGAAATGATTTGACTGATGTTCATGTTTGTTTCCTCCCTTTCCTTTTTCCAAATACCCCGTTGTGGTTCCTGCGCATAAAAAATGAGCGCTGCATAAACAGCACTCCGGAAAAGTGAAAGCAGTCTCTGACAGCAGAGACGGTTTCCTCTGTCCTTTTGCCTGAGAGATTCGGCCTTGCGGCCTTGCACCTTCGGCACCCGCACGCCCTTGTGCGGACTTCTCCAGAGTTCCTCCGCCAACAGTCTCCCCGCTGGGGATTCTGCTGACTTCACAGGTATTTGGTTGGGTGCATCCTAGCACTGGGATGGAGAAAAATCAAGGGCCGCAGATCAATTTCAGCGTTCTGACAGAGAACAAGAAAGACAACTGTCCGCGAAATGGAGATTTTCACGAATTGTCAGCTTCTTCACAGACCCTTGCAATCGCGAAAGGGCTGTGCTATGGTGCTTGAAAAGGAAAAGAGGTGCTCAAATGGCGCGCTGCGTTATCGTGACGGGCGGGGACCGCGGTCCCGTCGGCCCGCTGAATCCTGACGATTGCATCATTGCCTGCGACCGGGGCTATACCTACTGCCGGGAGGCCGGCGTTGTGCCGGATCTGCTGCTGGGGGACTTTGACTCCTGGCAGGGAGAACTTCCGGATGGCATTCCCGTTCTGCGCTACCCGGTGGAAAAGGACGACACGGATACCATGCTGGCCATCCGCTGGGCTGTGGAGCACGGCTGTGACGAGGTGCGGCTCTGCTGTGCGCTGGGCGGCAGCCTGGACCATCTGCTGGCAAATGTGCAGAGTCTGCACTTTGCGGCGGAGGCGGGACTGCGGGCCTCGGCCGCAGACGGGAAAACCGAGCTGACAGTCCTGTCCCCCGGGGAATACCGCTTTGAACAGCGCCCGGGCTGGAAATTCTCCGTCCTCGCCCTGACGGACCGGGTGGAGGGGGTCACGATCCGCGGCTCCAAGTACGATGTGGAGGGTGTGGAAGTGACCAACGCCTTTCCGCTGGGGGTCGGCAACGATTTTAAAACAGACATCAGTCTGGCCTTTCGCTCCGGCGTAGCGGCGGTACTGCTGTGCGACAGGGGGGAGTGAGCGTGCATACCTTGGAAGAGGTGCGGGCGGAATACGACCGGCTGGACCGGCTGGTAGGCATCGACACGCGGGGGATCGAACTGAAGATCTCGACCCGCGCCGTGCGGCAGTTGGGCTCTTTCCGCGCTCCCTCCTGCCGCCGGAGCAGCGAGCCGCTGCGCATCACCCTCTCGTCCCTGATCCTGGAGGACGACGAGCAGTTCTGGGACACGGTGCGGCACGAGTACGCCCACGCGGCGGTCTGGCTGCTGCACCCGGGGGAGCGGCACGGCCATGACCGGGTGTGGAAGAATATGTGCCTTCTTGTCGGCTGCAGACCGAAGGGCACCGCGCCGCGCACGGGAACGGCGGCGGAGAAGCGCGAGGAGAAGATCCGCTATATCGTCCGATGCGAGGGCTGCGGCGCGGAGAGCCGCTACATCCGCAAGGGCAAGGTGGTTGAGCAGCTCCTGCGCGGACGGGGGAGACGTCTCCGCTGCCGCCGCTGCGGCGGGAACCGCTTTACACTCCTGGAAAAGTCATAAACAACCGAACAGACTCATTTTTCACCGCAAATTGATCCCTTTGTTGATTGCGTTTGCTGTATGATAAGCGTGCATAAAAGAGGGAAATGCTGTATACTTCAAACTTTTGAAACACAGCTCCTCCTGTGACGGAGATTTTCAGCCCGGATCAAGAGAAAAACGCGAAAATTCAAAGATTAGCCACAGCTGATTCTTGAAAAAAGCGACATAATATGCTATAATAAACTGCTAAGGTATGTGTATAATCATTCCTTTTTTCGGATGGCCGGAAAAGGGAAACAGCACAGACATACCGGGCAATCTTTTGACTTGAAAAAGAAAGGTGGTGAGCAACATGAAGAATCTCTTTCGCCGCAGCATCGCAATGCTGCTGATGCTGGCAATGCTGTCCGGTCTGATCGGCCCGGGCAATGTCATGCTGCTCACGGCCTATGCGGAAGAAGAGAGCGTTGAGACGCTCGAACTTCCGACTGATGTCCCGGAAATGGAAGAGATTCCCGAGATCGTGGAGGCACCCGCAGAGCCGACGGAGGATGTGAGCCTGCCCGCCGAGCCCGTCCAGAGCGGCGAAGAGACGCCCGCCCAGGAGACGGCCGGTGGGAGCGAGCCGGAGACCCCGGAGGAAAGCGAAGGGGAGACCGGGATCACGGAAAATACCGGGGAAGCGCTCGACGAGAACAACGCGGAGCCAGCGGCTCTCGCGGAGGGCGAGTTCTGGATCCACCCCGTGAACGCGGAGGGGGCGGAGATCGAGACGGTGCTGCTGCATCTGACGGGCCTGTTCCCGGCGGACGCGCAGGTGCTGGTGTATGCGCAGGGGCTCACCGCGGTGGAAAACGCGGTGGAGGCCTATCACGTGAGCATCCTGAGCGGTGGCCAGCCCTGGCAGCCCGTGTCCAGTCCCATCACGGTGCAGCTCTTCAGCGCCGCCGTCAGCGCGGCCATGACCGAGGGTTTACTGCCCGCGGTCTGGGAGGTGCGCTATCCCGTTGACGCAGCGGAGCCCCTGTGCCTGCCCTATGGCGAGCTGGCCGTGGTTGACGAGACGGGCGCCCTGCGCTTCGACGCCTGGTATTTTGAGATCCTTGAGATCGCGATGATCGCGGC
Source organism: uncultured Eubacteriales bacterium (assembly GCA_900319835.1). Next base: position 19,252 of record ONPY01000006.1, read on the forward strand.
GGCACCTGTCGCTGAGCCCGTGACAGAACCCGCTGCGGGATTCATCACCGAGGTTGAAGTGCTTCCGGAGAACACCGGAGTGCCCGTTGAAGAAGTGACCGAAGAAGTCACCGAAGAAGTCACCGAGGAGGTCACCGAGGAGACGGCTGAGGAAACCGCAGAACAGGTTGCGGAAGAGACCAACGGGGCCGAGATCCCGGACGAGGTGACTGATGCGGTCGAGCTGGAGGAGAATACTCTTGCTGCGCCTGTGAGCGGGAAATTGGAGCGCATGGTCGACGGCCTTGCCGCTTCCCTGACGGCCGTCATCGGCAGCACCGTTCCCTTCGACTTTGAGGACCAGGGCCAGACGGTGGCAATCAGTGTCACCGGCACCTGCCAAAAAAACCAGATGCCAGAGGTGCGGGCGGCCGCCGTCCAGGGGGACGAGACGCGCCGTGTGCTGGAGGCCTGGACGGTCGACAATCTGAAGAAAAAGGCCAGCCTGACCCTCACGGCGGCGGTCACCGCCCTGCCGGAGCTTAACGCGGGTGAGAGCCTGGCCGTCTGCGCCGTGAGCGGCGATGCGCTGGGTGAGACCCTGCGGGAGAATCTCACCGTGGGCGACACGGTGGAGCTGCCGCTTGCCATGAAAGGTCCCACCGGCGTCGCGGTGGTCGCGGTCGCGGCGGCGGAGGATCCCGACAACGAGACCGTCATTCCCGACAACGTCATCTGGGCCAACGACGACCTCTATCTCACCGGCAAGCTGCCGAAGAACGCGGTCGTAGAGGCAGAGCCTGTCTCCGTCACCATCGACGGTGAGGACGTGCTGGCGGCCTGGGATATTACAATCTACGCCAACGAGAACCAGCGCCAGAAGGGCAAGACCTGGCAGCCCGCGGACGACAGTGTGCAGGTGCATGTGCGCAGCGAGGCCTTCCAGGACATGGCGGATGAACTGAACATCTACCACATGACGGATGCCAGGAGCGCGGCCGAGCTGGTGGGCACGGCCAGCGCCGAGGAGGACTGGGTCGAGTTTGACGCGGCCAGCTTCTCCACTTATGTCATCAGCGCGGTGTTGGAAAAGACCATTGACGCCACCGACGGCAATACCTATAAAATTACTGTCACTTACGATTCCGCCAGCGGCATCCCCGCGGGGGCCGACCTGACGGTCCGGGAACTCAGCGGCGAGGAGTACCTGGAATACCTCGGCAGGGCCGAAGGCATGATGAAAGCTGCGGGCTTTGGCTTCGCAAGAATTTTTGACATCACCATCGTCGACGCCGCGGGCACGGAGTGCCAGCCTGAAAAGGCCGTGGACGTCAAGGTGGAACTGCTGGACGCGCAGGGGACCGCGGAGGATTACACCGTGATCCACTTCGGCGAGGAGCCGAAGCCGGAGCTGCTTGAGGCGAAAACGGAGGGGAATACCGTCTCCTTTGCCGCTACGGGCTTCTCTGCCTACGCTATTGTGACAGATCCCAAAGAGCCGATTTCCGTTGGCGGGGTTCGAATCATGTCCATTAAGGAGCTTTTGGATCCCGAAACGGGCGGCGTTTACATCGGAAACCCCGATGGCTACTATTTTATGAACACCCTGACGGGCGATAACAAACGAAAGGGCATCACCAAGACACAGCCGGCCCAGTCCGCTCCGCCGGCCAGCGCGGCGCTGTACTATTTCGAGCCCGCGAATGAGGACGGTACCTTCGTCTATGCGTACTGCTATAATGGAGAGACCAGGCAGTACGTATATAATGGAGGCAACAACAGCCTCATATTTACAGACGAGGCGAACAAGACCGCATTCCATATCCAGTTGGTTGACAGCAATGGGACCTTCATGCTGAACAACGGCGACTGGTATTGGAACATGCAGGGCGGCGCAGGCGGAAGCCGCTTCTGCTCGTACAACGTCGCAGACGACGAAAACAACCGCATCCATATCTGGCGCCCGGCAGAGCCGCTCCAGTCCGACCCGTACGGGTATGACGGCCAGAGCTACGGCCTGATGAGCTGGAACGGGGGCGCCTCCGGCAAGGCGATGATGGCAAGCTCTTCCACCGCCAGCGCCCTGGACGCAAAGGCCCTGACGGTCATGACGAAGAAGACCAACAACGAAGATAAGCTCTTCGTCCCCAATTCCAGCGATATTACCATGTGGACCTTCCACTGGGTGGAGGAAGACTTTTACACCCTGAGTGCGACGACGGCTGAGGGCCCCAAGTACCTCCAGATCACCGCGAGCGGCCTCACCTTGGTGGACGAAGAGGCGCAGGTCCGTCTGATCCCCGGCACGGGCATTCACGCAGGCCAGATCTCTCTGAGCGCCGCCGGCAGCACGCTGACCTACAGCGGCGTTGCCGAAAACGGCTTCAGTGTGGGCGGCACCGTGGGCAATGAATGGCTGTATCTGGTCAATGAGTCTGAACTCACGGAGGACTATTTCCGAGTCTATTCGGCCCAGAAGGTGAGCGTCTCTGACACCGACAGCGTGACAAACGGCGCCCGCGTCATCGTCTATACCCGCGCCTGGAACGACACGACCAAGAAGTATGAATTCTATGCGATCGACCACGACGGTTCCCTGATCCGCTGCTTTGAAAGCGGTGACTCCATCCAGTGGGTCGGCAGCCAGCTCAACACCGTACTGTGGAACTTCACGGAATACTACTGGGAAGGGACAACAGAGCCCAACTACTTCTATGAGCTGTACAACGAGTACGGCGACAAGTTCCTGGCCCCGAAGATGAGCGGCGGACAGCTGCTTCAGGACAGCCCCATCGGCATCAACCTTGACGGCAGACGCAACGGCTACTATTCCTCTACCATCCTGGCCTGGGATGACGGCAGCTATGCCTACTCCGGCCTGCGCGCGGACCTGTCCACGGGAACGCAGGAACTGCTCCCCTGCCCGATCGGAGAGGCGGAGGACTTCTACTTCGCCATCGTGCAGGACCTGCCGGTGGATGACCAGCTGACCACGGTGTCGACCGTCGACCATACCCAGTACGGCATCACGATGCGGATCAAGGACTTCGATTCGCGCGAAGCTATGAAAGCTTTCCTCGGCAGCGATGAAGGCGGCATGGGCACAACTCTCCACCAGGGACTGCTTTCCTCTACACTTGTAAACGGATATCCGACGGCCGCGGGCGGCTCCCTGGCAGAGATGTACGCCGGCGCGACAGAGGTCAACCATCTCTTTATCGAGAGCACCTATGCCAGCAGCGGCTACTATGAATACGACAGCACACAGAACTTCGCCAGCCTGCAGGGTACGGATTTCGTCGTGTACAATGAGCTCGGCACCACTGATATGGCCAACAGGCCGTCAATGAAACACGGCGAGTTCTTCCCCTACGACAATCTGAGAGCGGGTCACTTCGCCTCGGTCAACGGGAAGAACCTGTATGACGCAAACACCGATCCTCTGCCGGAAAGTGATCCGAGAAAATACGAGCGGCTATACCTGATCGACAAACCGAACTACCAATTTGCTGTGGAGATCGAAGCCTCCTTCACCCAGACTCCCAGCGGCCTGGACGCGTGGGGCCACGACATCATCTATGAATTCACCGGTGACGACGACTTCTGGCTCTATGTGGACGGCGTGCTGGTCATCGACCTGGGCGGCATCCACAGCGCGGTGCCCGGCTCCGTCAACTACAGCACCGGCGTTGTTTACGCCAACGGACAGTACACGACGCTTTATGAGATCTTTTCGCAGCATTTTTCGGCCGATGATTTGGCCAACATGTTTGAACAGAATGAAGCAGGCCAGTGGGTCTTCCGGGATAACACGACCCACACGATGAAGATCTTCTACATGGAGCGCGGCGGTGGCGCATCCAACCTGCACATGCGCTTCAATCTGGCCTCCGTCAAGCGCGGCACCGTGGAGCTGAGCAAGAAGCTCTCGGGTGTTGACGAGAATGAATCCATCCTGGCTGAGTTCCCCTATCAGATCCGCTACAAGACGGCGGCGGATATCGAGGCAGACGAGGATGAGGCAGCATCCGGAACCGACCCGGTGATCGAGCATTACCATGTGCTGAATACTTCCAATTCTGTCTGCTACAAGGACACCATCAACCGCGTTAAATATGCGGGCTCTCTGGCGATCGGGGGAGTGACCTATTCCAACGTCTTCCTGCTCAAGCCCGGCGAGAGCGCCATCATAACCCTACCGGAGGACGCCGTCACCTACAGCATTGTGGAGTGCGGCGTGGACACCCAGGTGTTCCGGGCGGTCAGGGTCAACGGTGCGGAAGTAACCGGGACGGCGGTGGCCGGCCAGACTAACCGCAAGGATTACAAGCTGGATTACGTCAGCAGCGACAAACGCGCACGTGTCGCCTTCGACAATGAGGTTAACCCGAACGCCCTCAAGACCCTGTCCATCACCAAAGCGCTCTATAAGGAAGATGGTATCACACCCATCACGTACGATCCCGCGGGCTTCGCGTTCCGCCTATACCTGGGCACGGAGTTTGAGGAGTTGGCCCCGGCCGATAAGCACACCTACCACGTCAAGGATCCGAGCGGTTGTTACTGCACCTGGGACAGCGTTAACGAAGCATTTGTTTCCAGCAGCTATCGTACATACGCCGACATCCCCGCGGGCGATAGGGGCGCCTACAGCTTCTCCACTTCCATGAACGGACAGATCTCCAGGATCCCCGCGTCCTACACAGTGGAAATTCGCAACGTCCTCGTAGGAACGAACTTCAAGGTCGTGGAACGGCCGAGCGATATGCCCGACGGGTACTCCTTCAAGTATTATATCTATAACGGGACGATTTCCCCGGCCACCGCTGAGACCGGCATCACCGACGTAATCCGGAGCGAGGGCCAAGACCCGCATGTGGATGTCTGCAATCTGAGAGGCTGGGGCCTGCGCGTCAACAAGACCTGGACGGATGCGGACTACATGGAGGAGCGCGGCGACACCTACTTTGCCGTGTACACCGACGACGGCAGCGGCAATCTGAGTCTGGTGGATGGTACTGTGCGGCAGATGGCCTATACGCTGAAACCGCAGAGCCTGTATTGGTACTTCCTGCCCCTTCCGGTGGACGTCCCCTTCAACAATTACCAGATCTATGAGGTCACACTCACGAACCCGACCGTGGATGAAGACGGAGTTGTGACACGTTACGATTCCATCACACCCGTCCGCAAGGGAGACGGCATCACGGTCTCCGGCCGGCAGAAAGGCGAGACCGCGAGCTCCAACTTCAACTACACGGTGAGCTATGAGCGGGGCACGGTGGCCGAGGGTTCCAATGTCCGCACGGACAAGGTGACCAACACGCGGCCAGGCGTGATTCTCCGCAAGAAAGACTGGGACGGCAATCCTCTGGCCGGCGCTGACTTCACATTGAAAGACAGCGAAGGCGATCTCATCGGCAGTTTCACCTCCGACGCCCAGGGCCAGATCACGGTGGCCTTCCTGCGGGAGGGCGTGTACTACACCCTGACCGAGACCAAGGCTCCGAAGAACTATCGCGGACTGGACGCGCCCATCACGATCCGCTTCAGCGGCGGGGAGCTGACCGCAAGCGGCAGGGATGCAGCGTATTACAGCGTGCAAAATGTTACCGGCCAGATGCCGACGCTGACGGTCAAGAACCGGCCGTACACTTTCCAGGTGCTTAAGCAGAATGCGGGCGAGCAGCCGCTGGAGGGCGCCCACTTTGCCCTGCACAAGCAGCACACGGTCGGCGGCGTTACGAGCTTTGATGTCAATCCGATGATCGGCTATGAGGATCTGGCAACAGGCACGGACGGCCTTGTCCCGAAGCTGGACAACACGCTTGATCCCGGGACCTACCAGCTGCGCGAGAAGACGGCACCCAGCGGATACCAGCTTCTGCCCGCCCACGTCCACTTCATGATAAGCGATACGGGCGTGATCAGCCTCCTGGAGCATCCCACGGGCGTGAAGCTTGAAACCACGGAGGCGCAGGACGGGTCTCTATCCGTAAAGCTGATCATCGAAAACAGCTCGGATCTTCCCGCGCCGACGGGAGTCCGCCACGAGACCGGCCCCTTCCTGGTGCTGCTGGGCTTCGGCCTGGTCCTGCTGGGTCTGATGCTGATGCCGAAGCTGCTGCTGCATACGGCGGGCCAAGCTGATGAGAGCGCCAGCCCAGCGCGCAAATCTCTTTCGATCATTGACGGTCTTCCAGACTATCGCGATGATACAATGCAAAAAAAGATCCGAAAAACCGCCTCTGGCAAGCCAAAGCATGAGGGCGCGCCGAAGGACGGGAAATGCCCGGATGGGCCCGGATCAGGGGAGGTGCGGTGACACGAACCTCCAATCCAACTCCCCGCCTGAGCGGGAAACGCACCCCCCTCAAAACAGACATTCGGACATTTCCTGAAATCATGAAAGGAGATAACACATGAAAAACACTTTGAAGAAGCTCGGCGCCATCGCTCTCGTCCTCATGCTGATGCTGAGCCTGAGCGTCACCGCCTTTGCAGCGGAAGATATGACTGCTTCAGGTATCGTTGGCAGCAAGGATTCTAATTTGAACAGTGTCCTGAAAATCCCCAAAACACTGAAGGTTTTTAACCCTGATGAAGAATCTGTCTATGCCCCGAATATCAGTTACAGTTATGCAGTGACTGCTGGTACTGCGGAGATCGAAATCACGGATGCTGATGAAGTTACTGCCAAGACTAAGGCACCTACGAGCGCGCAGATGCCGACGCTAACGGCCAGTACTTTGAGTTGGAGCAGCGCCTCCACTACGCTTGGTGCTTCAAGCACAGGCAACAACTCCGCTGCGGCAAATGTTCAGTATCTTGAGCTTACTTTTACCCCCAGTGCTTTCACGGCAGCCGGCATTTACCGCTATAAGATCACGGAGACAGTTACATATACCGGCACTGGCGTTACTGAAGGAGAGAACACCGACCATGAGCTGTTCCTTGATGTGTATGTGAAAGATACCAATGCTAATACCGCGGGCCAGACCATCTATGGTTATGTGCTTCACACTGGCGATGACTCTATTAATGGTTCTACCAGCACCAATACCGATACCAAGGTTGAAGGCTTTGTTTACGATGAGTACCACACCTCCAACCTGACCGTCAGCAAGACCTTGGTCAATGACGCGGCCATGAATAGTCACGAGTTCCCGATGGCCGTCACTATCGCCGAGGGTTCTGTCAGTGCGGGCTTCCATCTTCTCACAGAAAAGACTGGAACTGCGACGGTTGCCGCGACCCTGGCCGATAAGACCTATACGGATTCTGCAAAGGTTGCCAACGGCGGAACTGTTAAGTACGTCGGTCTTCCTACCGGCGCGACCTTTACCGTAACCGAGACAAACGATGTGACCGGCACGACCTATAAAGTCACGCATGCTATTGACGGCGGCACTTCCACAGAGGATGGCAATAAGTATACTGGCGGCACTGCGACCGCTGCTGTTACGACTGTAGCTGCAGATTCGGCGCACACCGTTGCCTTCACCAACGAGCTTGTACTTATCTCTCCCACCGGCGTTGTGATGCGCGTTGCGCCTTACGCACTGATGCTCATCGGCGGCTTCGTGCTGCTGGTCATCAGCCGCCGCCGCAAGGTCGAGGAGGCCTAAGCAAACGGATTCCCACGCCCGCCTTAGGTGTAAGTTCGTGTTACCCAAATCACAGATTTGGACACTCACTTAAGTGTGAGCACTGGCTCGGAATGACAGGTTTATTCAATTGGGGAGACTTCTTTCTTGTGTGAGCAACATGCTCTACTTGATCATTTTTCGGTGAACGATGCTTTTCCCATGGCGGCAAGCAGTTCAGAGTCCGGATTGATCCAAGGGCGGTTGATTCCAAAAAAGATGCTCCAGAGATTCATTCCCGTTTCCATTTCTTTGATCGATTCAAGATCATTCCCCAGCACTTTGGCACCCCGCCGCCTGAAATAAGTTGGGTTGCTTTCACAGGTAAAGCAGGGGCTGGCCTTCCGATTCACATAGAACGCGGCAGGTTTTAATTCACGAAAATTGATTTCTTCGGGTGGCTCATTATAAATCCCTTCAAATAGACGACACACCGCCCAAAAGTCCTTTACCTCCGGTACAAGCTTTGAGGTCCAACTGGCTTTACATTCGACCAACTGCATCAGGATGTATTTTCCGTCATAAGTGTGAAAGGTTTCCTCTGTCATGGTGGTGCCAGTTCTGCCTCCGGTATAGGGTTTTCCTATTGTCTGAAGTTTGATGGCGATTATATCACCATCACAAAAGATACGGTCCTTATGAATGTTCGGCTTGATTTTCTTTTTTGCAGGCTGGGGAGACAGCAGCTTTCTGCGAAAGGCCGTCAGAACCTTTTTTCGCGTCTGCAGCGTCTTATCCCCGGATTCTGCCCATACTTCCAGACCAAAGCCGCTGTCGATCATGGTAATGGCTTTGTCCCGTACCTCGTCAGTTAGAATTCCTTTTTCCCACATGAAGTCCGTAAGGGAATAGATATAGTCAGCCCACTCCTCTGGGTCGGCCTCGTCTATATCTTTTCTCACGAATTCATCAAGTCGTCGCAATGCCTCCGGGACTTCAAACTTCCAAAAGGCCACAGCGTATTCCTTTTTCAGATCTTCCGCCGTATCATTGCCGTTGATGCTGGTACTCCATGCGCCCATCTGTCTTTTTCCTTTCTGCCGACTGAACCGCTATGGCTCTGTCATTTCTTCGTATGAGAGCGCTTCACAAGACTCCTGCGCTCCACGATCAGCGATGCCGCAATGATAAGCAAGCATGTTACAAAAACAAGTTTATATCCGAGTTCGTCTCTGTTCGTTATCCCGCTTTGTTCAAAGAAGTCCAATATGACCTCGTATACGCCCAGCAGGCCAGCCGAAAGCGGTGCGATGATATCCACTCCATGAAGGAGTTTCGGTTTGCGAATAATTGTGTCTTCTTTAGTAAGGAAGTATCTGCAAATAAAATAGTCAAAACAGATCAGGCTAATCCAAAGCACAAGGCTCCTCAGGAGATCAAGGACCGTATAATCATAATACCAAATCATGTAAATCATCATACCCACATAGATCACAAGACTTGTAAGGATATGAACAAGCATGATGAAGACTTTCTTCATTTTCTTTCCCCTTTTCAGTCATAATGATCATCTGGCACAGCAGCTGCTCGGCGGAATGCCTTCTGGCATTTCGCCATCAGATAATCATTATCACATATAGAATAGCGGAATCCCCTGTGCTTGTCAAATTCTGTCACTGATAATCTTCCTTTTGCCTATAAAAATGTCGTCCCATGCAAACGAATGCATTGGGACGACATTTTATTGCTGCAAGAGTTCTTCCAGTGTGCAGAGTTTTTCGCTCACTTTGGCCGCCTCCAGCAGGCGGCGGTTTTCCGCATTTACGGTGCCGAAGTCCGTCACGCAGATGAGCTTTTCACACGTTTCCAAAACCGCCAGCGCCTCGTCTGCCTTCTCACGGCTCACGGGTTCGTTGGCCCGGTCGGTGAGCACCACCGCCGCCAATGCCTTGGCGGTGGGCAGGTCCAGATCGTTTTCCGGCAGGACGCCCGCCGCGAAAGGAATCCCCGCCCGCTGCAGGGCGCGGTAGACGGGAATGCCGTAACCGCCGCCCCCCAGGACGAAAACCCTTGGCTCCCCCCGTGTGGGCTCGGCCTCCGCCGTCCCGGCGAGGGTGTCGTAGCTGCCCTTTGTCATGCCGTAGAGCGCGCGGATATAGTCGCCGGAAAAGATCTCCTCCGGCGGTCCGCTGCGGTCGATAGCCCCATCTTTGATACACAGCAGGTTATCGGCAAACTTCTGGGCCAAGTCCAGCTCGTGCATGCTGAGCACCACCGCGATCTGCCGTTCCCTGGCAAGCCTGCGCAGCAGCTCCAAAAACTCCAGCTTGTGGCGGATATCCAGGAAGGAGGTGGGCTCGTCCAGGACCAGCAGCCGGGGCTGCTGGCAGATGGCCCGGGCCAGCAGCACACGCTGGCGCTGGCCGTCGCTGATGCGGGTAAAGTCCGTGTCCGCAAGCGCCACAATCCCCGTCATCTCCATGCTCTCATGGATCATGCGGCGGTCTTCCTCGTTCAACACGCCCAGGCGCCCCGTGTAGGGGTAGCGCCCGGCGGCGACCACCTCGCCGCAGCGCATCAGTTCCGGCGCAGGGGTGCCTGTCAGCACCGCGGCGCGGCGTCGGGCAAGCTCCCGCTCGTGCAGGCTCTCCAGCTTTTCCCCTTCCAGCAGCACGGCACCCGAGAGCGGCGGCAGCTGGCGGATCAGGGTTTTGAGCAGGGTGGATTTGCCGGCGCCGTTTGGTCCGATGAGGCACAGGAGCTTTCCCGCCTCTGCCCGAAGACTGATCTCACGGACCACGGGATGGTCCCCATAGCCCACTGTCAGCTTTTCCGCGCGCAAAATCTCGCTCATTCCCGCTCCCCCTTTCTCCGGTTGAGAAGCATCCAGATCACCACCGGCGCGCCGAAGACCGCCGTCACCGAGCTGATGGAGAGCTCAGTCGGGGCAAAGAGCGTCCGGGCGATCAAATCACAGAAGAGGCAGAAGGCCCCGCCGCCGAGAAAGCAGGCCGGCAGCAGAAGCAGCGGTTTTGAGGAACGAAAGAGCCCCTTCATGAGATGCGGCACCGCAATGCCCACAAAGGAGATCGGCCCGGCAAAGGCCGTCACCGTGGCCGAGAGCAGGCTGGATAAAAGGATCAGCTCTGCCCGGAAGCGTCTGACATTCACGCCCATGCTGCCCGCGTAGGCCTCGCCGAGACGGTAGGCGTCCATGGGCTTTGCCAGCAGAATTGAGCAGGCAAAGGCCGCCAGTACCACCAGGGCCGCCGTGCGCAGATCACCCCAGTCGATGCCGGAGAAGCTGCCCATGGACCAGTAGTGGAGATTGACGATGTTGGAGTCATCAGCAAAGGTCACCGCGATCTCCGTAATCGCCGAGCAGACATAACCGATCATGACGCCGCAGACGATGAGCAGCGACATGCCGCGCAGTCTGGCGGACGCAAGCAGGATCATGCTCATGGCGAGCATCGCGCCGAGAAAAGCCGCGCCGATCATGCCCGCCGCCGTCAGCAGGATGCCGTGGCTCAGACAAAAGATCATGGTCAGCGCCACGGTGAGCTTGGCCCCTGAGGAGATGCCCAGCACAAAGGGCCCCGCGATGGGATTCCCAAAGAAAGTCTGCAGCAGAAAGCCCGCGACGGACAGCGCCCCGCCGAGCAGCACTGCGGCCAGCACCCGCGGCAGGCGAATATTCCGCACAATGCCGGCGCTCATGCCGTCTGCGGCGCCGAAGAGTGCGTAGACCGCCTCCCCCGCCGGGATGCGGGTGCTGCCCGCAAGCAGTCCCAGCGCAAGCAGTACCAGCAGCGCAAGCGTCAAAAGCAGGTAGGCCAGGGTATGTTGTTTTTTTCTCGGATCCATAGACATCAGCCAACCTTATGCAAAAATTGCAGCGTGTCGTCCCCCGCGCCGGTGAGGATCGCGTGGAAATCCGCGATCATGCCCGCCGCGGCGGAGCTTTTCTGGAACATGCTCTGTTCCGTACACCAGACACTGCCCTCCTGTACGGCCTTAAAATCGGCCAGCAGCGGGCTGAGTGAGAGCAGTTCGTCCATGCTCTCCACATCTCCGGCCACAGTGCTGTTGTAGATCAGCACATCCGCATCCCGGGCCTGGCGGTAGAAGGACTCCATCTGGATGGTCACGGTGGAGAGAGCGTTCTCGCTCTCGGGCAGATCACACAGCGCCGTCTCACCCCCGGCAAGCTCGATCATCCGGGTGACGTAGTCGGCCTGCTTGCGCACCACCACCGCGCCGTTTGCCGTGATGTGAAAAAAGGCAACGGTCTTCCCGGTGCTCTCCGCGCCCTCCAGGGACTCAAAGAGCTGAAGCTGGCTGCCAAAGAAGGCGTCCGCCTCCTCCAGGTGTCCCGTCAAAAGCCCGTAGAGCTTCACCCACTCCACACGCCCCAGGGGGTGGGGCTCATAGCTGGAATACTCAATCAGAGCCGGCAGGCCCAGCGCCTCCAGCTTCTCCTTTGTGGCGGGGCTGTGGAGGATCATGGTGTTCTCCACCGCGAGATCGCAGCCTTCCGTCAGCAGCTGCTCATAATCCGGCGCGGAGTATTTCCCCACATAGAGAATCTCCCCGCGCTTCTGGGCCGCTTGAAGCTCTGGCAGTTTCCAATCGTCGGCCTTGGTGCTGGAGTAGCGTATCGCCTCCAGCGCCCCGGCCTGCAGGAACAGATCCGCCGCCGAGGAGCTGGCCAGATAGACCTGCTTAACCGGCGTGTGGATCACCGGCAGCTCCCCCAGACCTGCGGGCGTCTCCACCCCCTCAGGCAGCAGCAGGAAGCGCTGCCCGTCGCCGATGGTCAGCAGCGCTGCGCCATCGGTATAGAAAGCAACGCGGAAGTTCTTGGCGTAGGCCAGCTCCATCTCCTCCGCCGTCTGCGCATCCGCCTGCGCCGCAGGCTTTGCGGCGCAGGCACAGAGCAGCAGGGACAAAAGTGCCAGCAGCAGGCAGAATACGCGTCTCACGGTGCGACCGCCAGACTGGCGGAATCAAAGGTCAGGGTATAGGTGATCTCGTGCGGCTCGCTCATGGCCACGGTGTCGGCGATGACGGTCATGGGCCGGTCAAAATAAAGCACCGGGATCTCGAAGGTGGAGTTGCCCTCGGCCACCAGCGGCAGGTACTTTTCCTCTCCCACGCGCATGTAGTCGTAATTGCTGCTGCTCCATTCGATCACCGCCGTACATTCGCCATCCTTTACCTTCAGGATGGTAGGGCTTGCGACGGAGGCTTTGCCGCTGCCGCCGGCGAGCTTGACGCCGACCTTAAAATTGCCGTCTGCCGCAAACAGGCTCGCCGGGGTGACGAGGAAGCCCTCACGGAAGGCCTCCACAGGCAGGGAGTCGGCGCGGAAGCAGAGCGTGCGGTCATACCACAGCTCCTTGTTTTTGCTGTAGGCCGCACAGGGGATCGGGGCATCCAGCATCTCTACCGGGATGGTGAAGGTGTGGGCGCCCTCGCTGTCCTCCTGGAAGGGGATCAGGCGGCTCTTGTCCGCCGCGTCGGCGGACAGGGCGGTGCCGGGATAGACATAGAGATAGCTCTTGCCGGACATGGTGAGCGTCGCCGCCATGCGGCCGTCCTCCACGGTGAGCACCGCCTTTTCGATGCGGAACATGGAGGAGCTGGAATTGACAGCGATCTCGTACGCTCCGTCCACCAGATTTTCAGCGGAGATGGGCACCATGCCCTCCTCCACGACCTCCTCCACGGTGGTCATCTGCGAGGCATCCGCCACGGCTGGCGAAGGAGCCGACGCGGCGGCTTCGACAGGGGCCTCGGTTGGGGCCGCAGTCTGCGCAGGGGCGGTCTTTCCGCAGGCGGGAAGACTCAGCAGCATTACCAGCAGCAGAAGCGGAGACAGGCTGCGTTTCATAGACAACACTTCCTTACTTGGTTGTTTCTTGCTGGGTCATGGACTCGAAGACGTGGTCGAGGATGATGCGGCGCACCTCGGGCAGCTGGCCCAGGCCTTCCAGAACGCACTCCACCTCGTAGCCGGCGTCCTCAAAGATGCTCTTCCAGCTGTCCTCATCGGGGCCAGCCATGTCGTTGTTGGCGTGATCGCCTGCCACGATCATCATCGGGCGCAGTACCACACGCTTGTAGTTGCCGGCCTGCACCTTGGCCAGCACGTCCTCCAAAGAGGGGGTGGCCTCCACGGTGCCGACAAAGTAATCCTCGGCGCCGGCCTCATCGAACATCTTCTGCATATGCTCATAGACCCAGTTGGAATCGGCCTCGGTGCCGTGTCCCATCAGAACGATGGCCGTCTCACCGTCGAGGTAGCTGTCGGTGGCGTCGGCCAGGGCCTCGCAGAGATCTCCGAAGTCCGCATCACGCTGCAGAAGGGGCTTACCGATGATGATCTGTTCAAAGGCGTCGGCGTATTTTGCCAGCTCGTCCTTCAGCTCGTTGTACTCATAGCCATCCATGAGGTGAGTGGGCTGGACAAACAGAACCTTGACGTTGTTGGCGACCGCGCGGTCAAGCGCCTCGGTTACGTTGTCGATGACCTCGCCGTCACGCTTGGCCACATGGTCGATGATGATCTGGCTGGTGAAGGCGCGGCGGACGCTCCAGTCGGGATAGGCCTCCTGAATGGCCTTCTCAATGGCGCCGATGGTCAGGCGGCGGCTGTCGTTAAAGCTGGTGCCGAAGGACACAACCAGCAGTTCCTTCTCGCCGATGCCGTCCTGGTTGAGGGGATCGTCCAGAGAGGCGTCGCCGGTCTCATAGTTTTCTTCGTCCTCTTCCTCCTCGGCCTCAGCGGGCTCCTCGGCGGGGGCGGGCTCTTCGGCCTTGGGGGCTTCAGTGGCCGCAGGGGCGGGGGCGGGTTCCTCGGCCTTGGGGGCCTCAGTGGCCGCAGGGGCGGGGGCGGGCTTGCTGCCGCAGCCGGCGAGCAGCGCCGCCATCATGCAAAGTACCAGTACGCTTGCCAAAATCTTTTTCATTGTGTTTCTCCTTTTGTTTGCTTCTATTTGCATCAATGCGAAAGCATTGCTGTGCACAGTTTCAAAACCTCGTCAAAGCTGAGGCCGCTCTCCTCCGGGCGCCGGATCACAATCAGCTCCGCTCCGGTCTCTCTGGCGGCCTCCGCCTTCTCGGCAAAGCCGCCGGGGGTGCCGCCGTCCTTGCTGACGACGGATCGGATATGATACTGCCGGATTGTCGCCGCGTTCATTTCCCGGGAAAAGGGGCCCTGCATGGCGATAATGTTCCGGTGCGGGATTCCCAGCGCCTCACAGGCCGCGATGCTGTCCGAGCTCGGCAGCACGCGGGGAAAAAGCCGCTCCGGATCAAGCTCCGCAAAGGCCGTAAGCTCTCTGGCCCCGGTGGTGAGCAGGATGTTCCCCTCCCGCTCTTTGAGAAAGGCCGCGGCCTCCGCGGCACTCTCCACGAGGATCGCCCCAGCAAGATCGCTCTCCTGCCTTTTGAGCCGCAGCAGCGGTATCCCCGCCGCCTCACAGGCGGCCTTCACGCTCCGGGAAATGTTCCGGGCATAGGGGTGGGTGGCGTCCACACAGAGCGCGGCGTCCGCGAGCAGCCCGGCCTTTTCCTCCGGGTTCAGCGGCCCCTGGCGCACTTCCACGTGGGGGGTGCTCCCCTGCTCCTCGCTGCCGTACGCAGTGGCAACGCATACGGTCACCCGCGCCCCGGCTTCCGCCAGAAGTCGGGAGAGCTCCCGGCCCTCGCTG
The DNA here is from genome assembly GCA_900319835.1 of uncultured Eubacteriales bacterium. Next base: position 34,535 of record ONPY01000006.1, read on the forward strand.
GTGCCGCTGAAAATTACGAACTTCATCTGTGATACCCCCGGGGCGTCACCATTTTCCCGGAGATCTCCCGTGTCTGGGAGGAGCCGATGAAGACGGTACAGAACATATCCGCCGGGAAATCCCGCAGCCGGCCGAGAGTCAGCAGCTCATAGCGCTCCCCTTCCCGTCCGATGCTCCTTGCCACGCCGCAGAGGGTCTCCGGGCTTTTGCTCTCCAGCAGGATGTCACAGGCTTTCTGCAGATAGTCCGCCCGGTGCCGCGAGGCGGGGTTATACAGGCAAACCACGAAATCCCCCTCCGCCGCAAGTCTCAAGCGCTTTTCGATCAACGCCCAGTCGGTCAGCCGGTCGGACAGGGAAATCACACAGAAGTCATGGCCCAGGGGCGCGCCGAGCAGCGCGCCGCCCGAGAGGGCCGCGGTCACACCGGGGACGACCTCGACCTTTACGCCGGGGTATTCCGGCAGAAGCTCCAGCAGGGGTCCGGCCATGCCGTACACGCCCGCATCCCCACTGCAGACCAGGGCCACGGTCTGGCCCTCCTGCGCCCGCTTGAGACAGGCGCGGCAGCGCTCGATCTCGCCGGTCATGCCGGTGGAAAAGAACTCCTTTTCCGGGTACAGGGGGCGCAGCAGTTTCACATACAGCGTATAGCCGCAGAGGCAGTCCGCCGCATCCAGGGCGGCTCTCGCCGCGCCCGTCAGGCTCTCTGCCCCACCGGGGCCGATGCCCACCGCGTAAACCTTTCCCATGCTACCAACTCCAATCCGGGGTAAAGGGCCCCTCCGCCGCGGCAAAGGTCACACCCTCCGCCGCGTACTTTTTCTCAATCAGCTTTCCGCCTTCACAGGCCGCAGCCCGCTCGCAGACGTTGTCGACGCCGGTGGTCCGCTCCACAAAGGGCGAGGCGCTGAATGTACCCGGCACGGCCTTCAGCTTGTCCGCACTGTAAAAGCACATTGGCCAGTCGTGCGCCCTGCAGAAGGCCAGCAGCCCCGTCTCGTCCTGTTTCAGGTCGAGGCTCACCGCCGCCGCGACCGCCTGGGGCAGCAGCCCGCGCTCGTCACAGAAGCGTGCAAAGCTCAGTTCCAATTGTTCCTTTGTTGTCCCACGACGGCAGCCGATCCCCAGCGTCACGATCCGGGGCGCAAGCAGCAGCGCATTCCCGTCCGTTCTTCGGCAGCAGACGCACGCGTCCCCCGGGTTTCCCATCTCCACAAGGTGCGGCCGTTCCCCGGCAACAGGCCAGGGACAGTCAATCCGAACGCGCTCTCCGCGCAGGAGCTTCGCCGACACACTCTTGATGCGCTCCGGGTTTACGACCGCCATGTTCTGGCGCTTGGCCCAGAGATCCACGGCGAAAAGCCCGTTGAGATCCGTGGCGGTGGTGATGACCGCCTCGCCCCCGGTGAGCGCCGCGAGCCTTTGCGCGAGGGCGTTTGCGCCCCCCAGGTGGCCGGAGAGCAATGGGATCACATACGCGCCCAGCTCATCCACGCAGAGGACCGCCGGGTCCTCCGCCTTGTGCCGGAGATGGGGCGCGATGGCCCGCACGGCGATGCCCGCAGCGCCGATGAAGATCAGCGCCTCGCGCTTTGGAAACTGTTCCGCCGTCCAGATGGAGAGGGAGAAGTCCTCCCGTCCGGTGAGGGCGAGACTTGCTCCCAGTTCCCCGGCAAGCAGTCTGCCAAGTTCCGTGCCCCGCGGAGTGAAGGCCGCAATGGCGATGCCGTCTCTCATGGTCCGCTCCTCCATTGTTTCAGCATTGTCTCCGCTTGATCGGTCATCCCCAGCAGGCCGCTCTCGTTGGAAAACAGCAGCGCGCCGATTGTAAGCGCGCCCGCGGCACGGCGGTCCAGATGCTCCTGGATTGCCGTAAGCAGGCTCTGCATCACGGGCGCCTTCAGCCCGGCCTTTTCCAGGACGGCGAGGCACCCGTCGGTGCTGACCTCCTCCATCAGGGCGCGGCAGGTTTCACAATTCGCGCCGCAGAGCGCCGCGTGGGCGCAGAACAGCTCCCGTCGGCAGTCGGCGGTTTTGGAGTGGGTGTTCATAATACCCCCGGCGAGCTTTACCAGCTTGCCGATGTGCCCCACCAGCAGCAGCTGGGAAAAGCCCTCCAGTACCGTCATGTCGATGGCATCGCCGATGAAGTTGGAGCACTTGGCCCGTGGGATCGCCCGCAGCTCCGGGAGCCTGGCCGTAAGAAAGTCCATCCCGTAGCTGCCGGGGGTGAGGATCAAACGCTCCGGGTTTGCCGTCTTCGCCTGGCGGATCTCCAGCGCGATGGTGTCCAGCAGCGCCTGCTCGCTCATGGGCTCAACAATGCCGGAGGTTCCCAGGATGGAGATGCCGCCCACAATCCCGAGCTGGGGGTTGAAAGTCCGCTGCGCGATCTTCTCCCCGCCTTCGGCCTCGATGACGACGGAGAGTCCGCCGCCGTAGCCGCAGGCAGCACAGACGGATTCCAACGCCGCGAGAATCATCTTCCTCGGCACACTGTTGATGGCGGCGCTGCCCACCGGCTGGTCCAGGCCGGATTTCATAACCCGACCCACACCGCGGCCGCCGTCGATCACGATGCCCCGCTCTGTCTTGGATACCAGAGCGGAGATCTCGATCCCGTTTGTCACGTCCGGGTCGTCCCCGGCGTCCTTGATGACGACGCAGCGGGCGGCATCTCCTTCCAAGCGGCAGAGGCTGGGTTGAATCTCCACCCGCAGCCCCTTGGGTGTCACCAGAGCGAGGGTCTCAGGTCTTTCGCCGGCCAGCAGCAGGCGGGCCGCGCCCATGGCGGCCAGGGCCGCGCAGCTGCCCGTGGTATAGCCGCAGCGGAGCAGCCTGGTCCCGCTGCGCAGATAGTGTTCAAAGCTCATGGCTGTTTGTCCTTCTTGGCGGCAAGCGCCGCAAGCTCACCAAAGCGTTTGAGAATCTGGGCGTAATTCTCCCTCCTATGCGGAAAAGCGCAGTGCTCACAGCTTTTGATGCCCTTTTCCGTATACACATAGCCGCCCCCGCACTTCTCGCCCAGCGCGTACAGGGGGCAGTAGCAAAACAGGCAGTTGAAGTCCTTCTCCGGGACACCCTCGTGGCAGGGGAAAAACTCACAGTCCCGGTTCTGGAAAAAGGAATAGTGCTTTTCCATCTCAGTTCCATCCTCTCGCCGCCGGATCCAGCAGATCCGCGGCGGTATAGATCAGCGCGTTGCAGACGGCAGCGGCGATGCTGCTGCCGCCCTTGCGGCCCATGGCCGCGATGCAGGGCACGCCGAGGCGGGTACAGAGCTCAAAGATCCGCTCCTTGCTCTCCACCACGTTGACAAAGCCCACCGGCACCGCCACGATCAATGCCGGGCGCATGCCCTCTTCCAGGTGCTCGGCCAGGGCAAAGAGCGCGGTGGGGGCGTTGCCCACGGCATAGATCGCCTCCGGCAGATGCGCCGCGGCAAAGTCCATGGAGGCCACAGCCCGCGTGCAGTCCCGCACCCTGGCGATCTGCGCGATCTCGGGCTCCGCCATGAAGCAGTGGGCCTCGCCGCCCATGGTTTTCAGCCCCGGCTTGCTGACGCCCGCCAGCGCCATGTTGGTGTCGGTCACGATATGGGCGCCGTTTTTCAGCGCTTCCAGCGCTTTTTCCACCGCTCCCGGCGTAAAGCGCAGATTCTCCGCGTAGTCGAAATCGGCGCTGGCGTGGATACAGCGCAGCACCACCGGCGCCTCCTCCGGCTTCAGGGTGATTCCCCGCGCCGCAAGCTCCGCCCGGATGATGTCCATGCTGCCCCGCTCAATCTGTGTGGGCCGATCCTTCATGCGCATACTCCCCCATGATCTGATAAATCCGCTCCATATCGAGGCTCTTTCTCACCGCGTCCGCCAGCAGATCATACTGCCGGCCGCGGTAGGCTGCCCGGTCGGAGGGTCGTACCGCGGGGATCTCGATCCCCCTGCGCGCCGCGAGGTACTCCGCCAGCTTCACCGTGAGCTCCCCGCTGTCAAACAGGCCGTGGAGATAGGTGCCGAAGACGTGGCCGGAGGTCGCGCCGTCCTCCCCGCCGTCTTCCAAGCGGCAGAAGGCCTCACCCTCCAGACGCTCCGTCCTGCCCATGTGGATCTCGTAACCCTCCAGCTTTGCCCCATCAAAGGGACTGGACGTGCAGATGGCCCGCTTGCGGGTCCTGGTCTTGTCCCGGGTAAACACCGTCTCGCAGGGCAGCAGACCCAGACCCTCAAGTTTTCCCCGCTGCTCCACACCCTCCGGGTCGGAGAGGGTGCGGCCCAGCATCTGGTAGCCGCCGCAGACGCCCAGGACAGGAGTGCCCGCCCGGCAAAACGCCCGGATCCGCTCGGCAAAGCCCGTTTCAAACAGCCACCGCAGATCCCCCATGGTATTCTTGGTGCCCGGCAGGAGGATCAGATCCGGCTCCCCCAGCTCCGCGGGCTTTGCCGCGTAGCGCAGGGAGAGGGCGGGATGCTCCTCCAGGGGCGAAAAGTCGGTAAAATTGGAGATGTGCGGCAGACGCACCACCGCGAGATCCAGCGCCCGCTTCTCCCCTTTCCGAGTCAGGCGTGGGGCCAGGCTGTCCTCGTCGTCGATGTCCAGCCGCAGCCAGGGCACCACACCGAGCACCGGCTTGTCCGTCAGCGTCTCAAGCTGCGCAAGCCCCGGCTTTAAGAGCGCCGCATCGCCGCGGAACTTGTTGATGATGAGTCCCTCCACGCGCTGCCGCTCCTCGGGCTGCAGCAGGGCCACCGTGCCGTAGAGCTGGGCGAAGACCCCGCCCCGGTCAATATCCCCGGCCAGCAGCACCGGCGCATTCACAAGCTCGGCAAGGCCCATGTTCACAATATCATCCTGCCGCAGATTGATCTCCGCCGGGGAGCCAGCCCCCTCAATGACGATCACGTCATTTTCGGCGGCGAGGCTGTCATAGGCCGCCCGGATCTCCGGGATCAGGCTCTTTTTCATGGCGAAGTAGTCCTTCGCGTCGTACTGGCCGCGCACCTCACCCATCACGATGAGCTGGCTGCCCGTGTCGCTGGAGGGCTTGAGGAGGATGGGGTTCATGCGCACGTCGCACTCCAGCCCCGCAGCCTCCGCCTGCACCGCCTGGGCGCGGCCCAGCTCCAATCCGTCCGGCGTAACGAAGCTGTTGAGCGCCATGTTCTGGCTCTTGAAGGGAGCCACCCGCAGGCCATCCTGCGCGAAGATCCGGCAGAGCGCCGTAACCAGCAGGCTCTTGCCCGCGCCGGACATGGTTCCCTGTACCATGATGCACTTTGCCATACTCAACCTCCGATCCAGGCCGCTAGCGCCATACGCCCAAGGCCAAAGAGAAGCAGCCCCAGGAAGGCCCCGGCGTACTCCATCCGGCAGGCGCGGCGGATGTCCTCCGGCTCGATGGGGCTGGTGTCGTCCCCGATGTAGGGCTTGTCATAGCGCGTCCCAAAGTATACCGCCGGACCGCAGAGCCGCAGGCCCAGCGCCCCGGCCACGGCCGCCTCGCACTGGGCGGAGTTGGGGCTTGCGTGCTTGCGCCGATCCCGCCGCCAGATGCGCCCGGCCTCCCGCGGGTTTTCCCCGGTGAGCGCTGCCGCCGCGATCAGCAGCAGGGCCGCGAGACGCGCGGGCAGGTAGTTTGCCGCGTCGTCCAGCCTTGCCGCCCCGCGGCCGAAATACAGATAGCGTTCGTTTTGATAGCCGACCATGGAGTCCATGGTATTGATTGCCTTGTAACACAGGGCCAGCGGCGCGCCGCCCAGCAGCATGTAAAACAGCGGGGCGATGATCCCGTCGGAGAAATTCTCAGCCACGGTCTCTACCGCCGCGCGGGCCACGCCCGCCTCGTCCAGGACGGAGGTGTCCCGCCCGACGATCCGGGAGACAGCCGCGCGGGCGCTCTCCAACCCCTCCGTTTTCAGCGCCCGGAAGACCCGCAGGGCCTCCACGCGCAGATCCTTGACGGCCAGTGCCTGCCAGCACCAGATCACAGAGAGGGCAAAGCCCAGCGGCGGCAAGATCCGCTGCAAAAGCCGGAGCAGCAGTACGCTTCCCAGCAGCGTCCCCATTGGCAGGGCCGCGGCCAGGACCCGGCCCGCGGCAAGCTCGCCCCGCTCCGTCTTCGGAAAGCGGCGGCGCAGCGTTTTTTCCAGAGATGAGATGGCGCGGCCCATCCACACCACCGGGTGCAGCGGGGCAAGGTGCTCCGGGTCCCCCAGCAGCAGGTCCAGACCAAAACCGCAGAGCGCGGCAAATACAATCCTCATCGGGTAAAATCAACCTCATCCAGCACCAGCAGGCGCTTGTCTTTTGCGTTCCAATCCAGCAGCCAGCCGCAGCCGCAGGGCCGCTGCCATTTGTAAAACGGCCGCGCGGGTTCGCCAAAGCGCTCCAGTAAAGCCATCTGCGTGCCCCCGTGGGCCACCAGCGCAAGCTCCGCGCTGTCCGCTTCTTTCTCAGCGATCTCATAAAACGCGGCGCAGACCCGGCTGGTAAACGCTTCCCGTTCCTCCCCGCCCGGGCAGCGTCCCTCGCAGCCGCCGTCCACCCAGGCGCGGTAATCCGTGTCGTGCTCCATCTCCCACCAGCCACGGCCCTCAAAAGCGCCGAAATTCATCTCCCACAGTCCCGGCACCGGGATCTGCCGGGATGCCGGGAACAGGAGTTCCGCTGTCTCCCGGGCGCGTTTGGCCGGGGAGACATAGACGTGCTCCGGCACAAAATCCGCCGGGCGCAGGGACGCCCGGCCCTTGTCGGAAAGGGAGGTGTCCAGTACGCCCTGATAGCGTTTCTCCTCACCCAGGGCAGTCAGGCCGTGGCGGACCAGCCAGATTCTCACGGCCACTCCCCCTTCAAAAGCTGGGGCAGGCCGCAGCAGACGCGGATCACCGTGTCCGCCCTCTGTGCCAGCAGACAGCCAAGCCGCCCGGCGGCCTCCCGCTTCTCCCGTTCCGCCTGGTCCATGGGAACGATTCCACCGCCGATCTCGGTCTGGATCACGATTTCATACCGTGCCAACCGATCGGCCAGCAATGCGAGATCTTCACAGGGTACAAGCTCCTGTACATCCCGCACGGCGCGGGCGGCAAAGGCCGCGTCGCCCAGTCCGAGTGCCTTCTGTATATAGTCCTGCTTGCCCGCAAAGAGCGGGCCTGTCACATAGATCACAGCCAGTTCCTCCCCATCTGCGTCAGCACCAGCATCCCCAGCATCCAAAGCTCCGCGGTCTGAAGAAACCAGCCCGCCAGATCCCCGGAGAGGCCGCCGAAGCGCTTGACGCCGATCCTCCGATAAACCAGCAGCACCAGCACCGCGGCCAGGGCCGCAAGCGCCCCGCCGCCGCAAATCAGCAGCGCGGCAAAGACCGCGGACTCCGCCGCGAGCACAAGGCCCGCTTTTTTCTTGTCCGCAGCGTCGGCAAAGCTCCTGGCTAAGCCGCTGCCGGGCCGCAGGGGAAACCGGGTCAGCGCATAGCCCGAGAGGCTCCGCGAGAGGCCGAAGAGACCGATACAGGCAGCAAGGCGCAGGTCGTCCAGCACTGTGCTCAGCACAAAGGAAGTCAAAAAATAACTGCAGAGCCGGATGGCGGCAAAAGCCCCCAGGTGGGGATCTTTCAAGATTTCCTGCCGCTTGTCCGCCCCGGCGTGGCTTGCCAGCGCGTCGCAGGTGTCGGCATAGCCGTCCAGATGGATGCCGCCGGTGATGCCAACCGGCAGCAGACAGAGCCCCGCCCCGCGCAGCAGATCCGGCAGGGAGAGAGCCGCGCAGAGCCGCAGCCAGAGGAAAACGCAAAGCCCGATCACGGTGCCCACCAGGGGGAAGGCACAAAGGCTCCAGCGCATGTTTTTCTCGTTCCACTCGATCTGCGGCATGGGCAAGGCCGAAAGCATGGAGAAGGCCACGACAACGGTTTGCAGCGCGATCATGGCAGTTCTCCTTTCAAAACATTTGGCAGGCCGCAGAGAACCTCAATAACGAGGTCGGCCCGGCCCGCGAGCTCACGGTTCAGCGCGGCGAGGTTTCTCATGTAAGCGAGAGTCTCCTCCGCATACTCCGTGCCGCCGGAGAAAACTTCGTTTGTCACCACGGTGAGATTCCCGCAGGAGGTGATCAGAGGATCCAGTCCCCGGCGAACCGCGTCAACGCCCCCGCCCGCGGGGGCGAACATCTCGTTTGCCAGGAGATTGGACAGATCCTCCAGCAGGACGTTCGCGCCCGCCGGGATCACCGCGTCAAACAGGCGCAGCGGCTGCTCCACGGTCGCAAAGCCGAGGTGTTCCCGCTGCTTTCGGTGCCGCGCAATGCGGCGCAGGCTCTCAGGGTCCCCGGCCGCCATGGTGGCAAGATAGATCCGTTCCCCCTTCAGCTTCCGCACCAGCGCCTCGGCAAAGGCGCTCTTGCCGCTGCCGGAGCCGCCGATGATTACAGTCAGCATTCCGGTTCCCTCAGTTCTGTGGTGTGTAGGCGTCAATGCCCAGGCGGTCAAAGGTCTGGCCGCTGTTGTAGACCGCGAGGGCCAGATCCAGCAGCGGCAGCAGCGCCACCGCGCCGCTCCCCTCGCCCAGGCGCAGGCCGGCGGCGATGGGCGCATCCAGCCCCAGCTCCCGCAAGACTTGCTTTGCCGCGGGCTCGGCGGAGACGTGGCTTGCCAGCAAGGCATGCACGCTCTCCGGGCACAGCCTGGCCGCGCAGAGAGCCGCTGTCGCGCAGATATAGCCGTCGATAACGACCGGCAGACGTACCGCCGCGGCGCCCAGGAAAGCGCCGCACATGGCGGCCAGATCCAATCCGCCCACCTTTTGCAGCACGTCAATGGGATCGTTTTGATCAGGGGCGTTCACCCGAAGGGCACTCTCAATGGCGGTGCGCTTGCGCCCCATCCCCGCATCTGAAAGACCCGCGCCCCGTCCGGTGACCTCGTCAGGACGCAAGCCCAGCAGGGCGGCGCACACGGCGCCGGAGGTGGTGGTGTTTCCGATGCCCATCTCCCCGAGCAGGAGGATGTCGGTTCCCTCCGTGGCGGCGGCTGCGGTAAGCGCGGTTCCGGTCTCCATGGCGCGCAGGCACTCCGCCCGCGTCATGGCGGGACCGCTGCTGATGTCCCTGGTACCGTTTCGCACGCTCCTGTTCAAAACGCCCGGATGGCCGGGAAAGTCCAGGATCCCCACATCGACCGGGACGACCTCGCAGTCCGCCCGCCGCGCCATAGGGCTGACGGTACTGCGCCCCTCGGCCAGGGCGACGGCCACAAGGGCGGTCACCTCGCTGCCGCACTGGCTGACACCGCGGGCTACCACGCCGTTGTCGGCGCAGAAAACCAGCAGCCGCCGCTTTTCAAGTCTGACGTCCGCACTGCCTTTGAGCGCGGCGATTTTGGTCACCGCCGTCTCCAGCTGCCCCAGGCTCCCCAGGGGCTTTGCGATGGAGTCCCAGCGCCGCTGGGCTTTCGCTCTCGCCGTTTCGTCCGGCCCGGTGATGCGCCCCATCGTATCAAAAATGTTTTTCATATTCCTCACAGGCTTTCACAAAGCGTTTTGCCAGCGGCGCGTCTCCCCCGAAATGCAGGTGGGGAAAGGCCGCGTAGAGCGTACCGGACACCGTGCCGCAGCGCCAGCTCCGGCCGTCCGGCTTCCGGGAGATCAGGGCCGCGCCATTATCCGTGCAGTCCCAGTGGTGAAATTCGTGGGCGGGGATCTCCTCCCCCGCACGAAACAGCAGCGAATCCGCTTCCGCCTCCAGCGTCTGGTAACCAAAGCGCTGCAATCTTCCCGTCCGAAAGGCAGCGCCCGGCAACACGCCGCACATGGGGTGGGCTTGCCCTTCCCCGTCCTCCAGCGTCTGCTGGAGATAGAGGAAGCCGCCGCACTCGGCCACCGTGGGCAGGCCGCTCTCGACAGCGGCGGCGACACTGCCACGCATGGCAGTATTTTTCGAGAGCGCCTTTGCGTACAGCTCCGGGTAGCCGCCTGGCAGGTAGAGCCCCGCGGCCCCCTCCGGGATGGCCGCGTCGCGCAGAGGACTGAAAAAGATGAGCTCCGCGCCCGCCTCCCGCAGGGCGTCCAGGTTATCCTCATAGAGGAAGCAGAACGCCTCGTCCCGCGCCACCGCGATAGAAACGCTTGGGGCAGGATTCTGATTTGCTTTTTGTGTTATGTAAACTTCGCTGCAGATTTCCACAAGTCGGTCGAGGTCGATGGTCTGTTCAGCCTGCGCCGCAAGCGTGTCCATCCGCGTCTGAAAATCCGCGATTTCCCCGGCTGTCAGCAGGCCCAGATGGCGGCTGTTAAATTCCGCCTCCGGCATGGGCGGCAGAGACCCCAGCACCGGCAGGCCCGTCTCCCGTTCCAGAACCGGGCGCAGGAAATCGGCCATGGCCGCTGTGCTGTCGGTAAGCAGGAGACCCGCGATGCCGCTCTCCGGGCGAAAGCTCTGCATGCCGTGTACCTGAGCGGCAAGGCTCAGGGCGCTGCCCTTTGGCCGCAGCGTCAGCAGGACCGGACAGGCTGTCAGGCGGGCAATCTCATAGGCGCTGGCCGCGTCGGTTCCGTTCAGGCCGTCGTAGTAGCCCATGGCGCCTTCCAGCAGAGCCAGCGCTCCTTCCCCGCGGCTGAGGGTGTTTCTTACCCCGTTCTCGCCCTGGAGAAACAGATCCAGGTTCCGGCAGGGCACGCCCAGCACGCGGCTGTGAAACATGGGGTCGATGTAGTCCGGCCCGCATTTGAACGCGCAGAGGGCGAGGCCGCGCTTTTTCAGCGCCGCGAGAATGGCACAGCTCATCACGGTTTTCCCCGCACCGCTGTGCATGGCGGCAATCATGATCTGATTCATGTTCCTGTTCCCGTGATCAGCCAGACCGGGTTTTGCGCCAGCATCAGCGTCAGGTCTCCGGCGCTCCGGCTGCGGCTGACGGCGATCTGGCAGACCTCCGTCTCATAGCCCAGCTCATGCAAAACGGTGCAGGCCATGTGCAGCGTCTCCAGCGCGATGGCGGAGACGCAGATCCGCGCGGCGGGATTTGCCGCGTGTATCTTCTCCAGGACGTCCCGCAGTCTTCCGCCGCTGCCGCCGACAAAGACGGCATCCGGCGCGGGCAGACCGTTCAGCGCCTCCGGCGCTGAGCCCTCGATCAGGCGCAGATTCCATGCGCCGAGCGCCTTTCGGTTTTCCTCCGCGATTTGAAGCGCGCTGGCATTCCGCTCCACGCCGTAGACGGCTCTGGCCTGCAGTGCCAACTCGATGGCCACGCTGCCGGTGCCGGCGCCGACATCCCAGCAGATATCCGTGGGTGTTACCGCCAGCTTGGAGAGCGCAGCCGCACGGATCTCCTGCTTCGTCATGGGGATCTTCTCGGCGCGCTGAAAGCTGCTGTCCGGCAGTCCGGGCGCGTGTTTGGCAGGTCGCGGGGCTGGCTCGGCCAGCAGGACGCACAGCGGCGCAAAGTCTGCGGCCGCGGCTTCCTGCGCCGTCGTACGGGTAATCCGCTCGTCCTCGCAGCCAAGATTTTCCCCAACGCAGACCTTCAAGAAGCCGAGTCCGGCATCGGTCAGCGTGCGGCAAAGCGCGGCGGGACCGGTCTTTCCCCCGGTGAGGAAGAACGCCGGACTCCCCTGGCAGACCTCGTATACCGCGTCGCAGGCCACACCGTGGGCCGAGCAGAGCCGCCAGCTCTGCCAGGGCGTCTGTAGCCGGGAGGCCAGCATTTGCAGGCTGGAAAGGCCTGGCAAGATTTGCACATCTTCGTTTTCCAGCAGCGGCAGAAGCAGCCGCGCGCCGGAATAAAAACCGCTGTCCCCGCTGAAGAGGACGCAGATCGTTTTGTTCTCATGGCTATGGATCGCGTCGGCAATGTCCGAAGACATCACTGCCTCCACGCAGGTTTTCTCCCCCTGCCAGGGATCCAGCAGACGGGCAGCGCCGATGAGGACCTCCGCCTGCTCCAGCGCCGCGGCTGCCTCCAGACTGAGACTCTCCACACCGCAGCCGCAGCCGATCAGTGTCACACTCATGCGTCCGTCCCCTTTCGGTACCCGGTGGTAAAGCCCGGATCATAGAGCTTGCTGCGCTCGCGGAGGTCTCCGAGGAAATCCCCCACCAGCAGCAGCGCTGTTTTGGTGATGTTGTTCTCTCGGGCACAGGCAGCCAGGGTCCCTACCGTGCAGCGGAAGACCCGCTCCTCCGGCCAGCTGGCCTTATAGACGATGGCCGCCGGTGTTTCCGGCGTATAGGCACCGCAAAGCAGCTCCGCCTGGAGCGTCTCCGCCATACCCGCCGAGAGAAACAGCGCCATGGAGCAGCCGTGGGAGGCCATGGAGGCCATGTTCTCCCTCTCCGGCACCGGGGTGCGGCCCGCCATACGCGTGAGGATCAGCGACTGGCTGATTCCCGGAAGGGTATACTCCGCATTCAGCGCTGCCGCCGCGGCGCAGAAGCTGGAGACGCCTGGCGTCACATCGTAGGGTATATTGCAGCGCTCGAGCTCCTCCATCTGCTCCCGGATGGCACCGTAGACGCTGGGGTCGCCGGTGTGCAGGCGCACGGTGACAAGGCCCTCCGCCTCTGCCTCCAGGACAGCGGCGACCACTTCCTCCAGCGTCATGCGGGCGCTGTCGAGGATACGGCAGTCCGGGCGGCAGTTTTGAAGCAGTTCAGGATTAACCAGGCTGCCGGCGTAGATAACCTGTCCGGCCTCCGACAGAAGTCTCTGCCCCCGCAGGGTGATCAGATCCGGTGCCCCGGGGCCGGCCCCCACAAAGTGAACCATAGGTTTTCCTCCAATAAAAAGAGCGTGCCGCAAGACCGGCACGCCAAAGGCAGACGCGCTCAGCGCGTCTGTTTTACCGTGTCTCCGGTTCCGGCAGAGACACCGGCTGCTCCCATGTATCTGACTTATCCCCGTCAAAGCGGGGCTTCACAGTGACCGACTCGCCGGGCCTTGCACCCGATTCCATGTCCCGCCTGCCGCGGGAAGAACAGCCGATGTTGTTTTTTCAATCATGTTCAGTATACAGCAAGCGTTGCCAAATGTCACTCTTTTTTTGCTCTATAATGACCACCGGATGGCGAGAACGATCGCATATTCGATCGTTCTCGCTGCCAAACGACAAGTTTGGCAGCGAATGACCCAAAGGGTCATTCGCCCGCGGCAAAGCCGCGCGGCGAAAAGCCGTTTGACTTTTCGCCATCATATAGTCATTATAACGGCGCCGGGCGGACGCAAAAGCGTCCGCCCGGCTTGCGACCAACTCTGTCACAGATTTTTCAGCAGTTCTTCCCGCACGCCGTCCATGCGCGCGTCCGAAATGCCGAAGTCCATCTGCTTGTAGCTCCACACCGCGCGGGCAATGCCGTGTCTCTCGAGCACGCGGTGGAAGGTCCGAAACCACTTGAGTGCTTCCTCCGGCGCTGCCACATCGATGACCCCATACTCACCGCAGTAGAGCTCCGTGCCCTCCTTCACAGCTTTCTCGATGGCGCCGGCAAGCAGCTCTTCAAAGAAGGACTCGTCCGCGCCGCAGTCGGCAAAGGTCACGCCCCGCTTATCCTTGAGCTCCTCCATCCAGTAGGCACCCTGGTGGGTGAAGGCCATGGGCTCGTAGCAATGGAAGTTGTAGAGCACGCGGCTGTCGTGCGGCGCGTCCAGCTCCGCCACGGTGCGGGCGCTGTTCCAGTGGTAGCTGCCCACGAGAATCAGGGTCTCGGGCGCATAGGCCCGGATGCGGCGGATACACGCGGCGCTGACGCGCTTCCACGCGGGAAGGTATTCCGCCTCGGTCACTTCGTTGAGCAGCTCGAAGGCGACAGCGTTTGGCCTGTTTCCATAGCGCTCAGCAAAGGCCTCCCAGATCTGATAGAAATACGCCTGGTACTTCTCGCTCTCGAAGAAGCCGGCCTCCTTCTCCCCCGCGTCGAAGGAAAAGCCCTGGGTCTTGTGCAGATCCAGCACCAGACGCAGCCCGTTTTCCTCTGCAAGCCGGATGGCCCGATCGACCCGCGCAAAGCCCGCCTCAAGCAGTTCCCCTTCCGGCGTCTGGAGAATGTTATAGTCTACCGGCAGGCGCACATGGTCAAAGCCCCAGTGGGCGATCTGCGCGAAGTCTTCCTCCGTGATAAAGCTGTCCAGGCGCTCCGGGCTGTAGTCGCACTGGCTCATCCAGCCGCCCAGATTCACACCTTTGTAAAAGCCGAGTTCTTTTAACATGATGTTTCCTCCTGACAGGAAAACGGCTCTCCCGCGGGAGAGCCGTTTTGGATTTTGGTAAATGGGATCAGCCCTTGACGGAGCCGGCGGTGACGCCGCGGATGATGGACTTGGAGAGGATGATGTACACGATCAGGACCGGCAGGATGGCAAGCAGGATGAACATGTACACCTTGCCCATATCGAACTTGGAGTAATCCGCGGAGCGAAGCTGGGCGATCATGATCGGCACGGTTTTCATCTCGGCCTTGTCCAGCAGCAGCGAGGGAATGAAGTAGTTGTTCCAGGACTGGACAAAGGAGAAGACCATTTGCACCGCGATGGCGGGCTTCATGATGGGCAGCACGATGCGGTTGAAGGTGTAAAACTCACCCGAACCGTCGATGCGGGCCGCCTCCACCATCTCCATGGGCAGCACGCTCTCCAGATACTGCTTCATGTAGAAGAATACCACGGGGGCGGCGATACTGGGCAGGATCAGGGGCAGATAGTTGTTGGTCAGGTGCAGCTTGAACATGAGCTGGATAAAGCCCACCGCGGAGACCTGGGGCGGGATCATCATGACCGCCATGATGAAGAGAAAGGCCACCTTTTTCAGCTTGAAGTTGTAGACATGGATGCCGTAGGCCGTCAGCGCGGAGAAGTAGGTCGTCAGTACCGCGGAACAGGCGGCGATGAAAAAGCTGTTGAGCATGCCCCGGGGGATGTTGATGGACTGATCGTTCCAGGCGTTTTTCAGGTTGGTGAAGAAGTTCCCGCGCGGCAGTAGGGCAAAGCCTGCCTGCAGCTGGGCGTTGGAACGAGTAGCGTTGATGATCAGCATGTAGAAGCTGAAAAGGCACAGGAAGGAGAGGAAGATCAAAACAAGGTACGCAAGCGTGCGGGCAACAAGGAGCTGAATGCGGCCCTTGGTGTTTTCTGCATTTTTCATGTTCCCGCCTCCTTACTTTTTGTACTGCTTGGACAGGGAGTTGTAAACCACCAGGCTCAGCGCCGCGGAGACGATGAACAAAATCATGCTGACCGCGCCGGCCATGCCGAAGTTCTTGCTGGTCTGGAGGTAATTGTTCAGGTACATGACCATGGTCATGCTGAATCGGTTGGGCGTGCCCTTGCCGTTGGTCAAAACCTGCGGCACGTCGAACATCTGCAGGCCGCCGATCATGGCTGTAATGACCGTGTACACGAGGATCGGCGAGAGCAGTGGCAGCGTCACGCGGCGGAACACCTGCCAGGAGGAGGCGCCGTCGATCTCGGCGGCCTCAAACATGCTCTGGTCGATGCCCTGGATGCCCGCCATCAGAAGGATCGTGGTGTTGCCGAACCACATCAGGAAGTTCATCAGTGAGATCAGTATGCGCACCGGGATCTTCATCTGCAGAAAGTCGATGGCCTTGTCGGCCCAGCCGGCGGAGAGCACCACCTGGTTGACGGGTCCGACGGGAGAAAACAGCGTGAAGAACAGCATGGAGAAGGCGGAGGCCATGATCAGGTTCGGCATGTAGATGACCGTCTTGAAGAACTGCTGGCCCTTGATGTTCAGCCGGTAGCTGGTGAAGAACACTGCCAGCAGCAGGGCGATGGCCACCTGGGGCACCGCGCCCATCAGCCAGAGGATGATGGTGTTGCGGAAGTACTTGAGCATGCCGATGGTGCCGCTCTTATCGGGGGTAAAGAGCTTGACATAGTTCTGCAGTCCGACAAAATTGGGGCCGATCTGCTTCAGGCCGTCCCGGTAGTTTTCAAAGAAGCTGTTATACAGCGTCATCACCTGCGGGAGCAGCGTGCAGGCAATATAGGCGATAAAGAAGGGTGCGATGAAGATGTAGCCCCATTTGGCATAGCTGACGCCTTTTTTCCTGGGCGTTTTCAATCTTTCGTTCATATGGCTCCTCCTGTCAGTCTTTCTCCAAAATGTGCTTCACGGCATACCGCGGCGGTATGCTCTGAACCGCACTCTGGTTTTCAAAAGCTGAGGCAAGGCAAAATGCCTTGCCTCAGCAGGGATTCCATATTTTGCTGCTTCAGCTACAGTCAGCGATCACGGAGTCACGATGGTGGGGTAGGTCTCGTTGATGTAGAGAGGCACGGCGGAGAAGTTCTGCCCGGTCTCGGCGTCGAGGGACGCAGACGGAAGGGCCTGGGCGAGCCAGTCGAGCAGGAACCTGAGGGCGCCCGCGGTGGGCGCCTGGCAGGAGCGCAGGGTGCTCACGTGGTATGACTCGACGCCGCGGTCCTGCGCGAGCTGAGCCACCTGGGACATCTCGTAGCTCGCGAGGGTCCTCATCGAGCCGAGGCTCGGTCGATAGCAGCGGCTGAGGGCGCTCACGAACGCAGAGATGAGCTGGACCAGGGGCTGGTCGGCCAGGCCGTTCTCGCGGGCGACCGAGACCAGGTAGCTCGCGATCTCGGCGTCGCCCCAGCCATAGAAGTAGTCGTAGCGGGGGTGGTTGGGAGAGCAGACCTCGAGATAGCCCACGCCGGTCTGCTTGAACGACGAGATCAGGGCCTTCTCGACCGTGTTCGAACAGGTGAGAAGAACTGTGGCGCCGCTCTGGCGCGCCATCTCGCGGCCGAGCTTCGAGGCAACCGCCGCCGCTCGGGTCTCCTCGAACCCGCCCTCGACCACGAAGCTGCCGTGCGCTGAAGCCCAGAAGTCGGTAAGGCTGACCCCGGAGCGCTCGACGACCGAGCGATCCCTGTTCAGCGAGTTGCACTGTCTCTGGACTCGGCCCCTACCCGGCATCTCTTCCCCTCGTTGTCCGCGTTGCCAGCATCATCAAGTATATTCCGAGAACCGATAGACGAAGGGCGGCCTACCGACCAAATCGACCACCGCGGTGCCCGGCTCGAACGACCTCAGGTCCCAGCCCTCGATGGCGTATCCCTCGCTCTGGACCGACTGGTACACGTCGTTCGAGCGATAGACCAGCTGGTAGACGTTCTTGCCGAGACGCTCCGAGACGTAGTCGCGCGTGTTGCTGTCGCTTGCCTGGAAGCAGATCGCGCTCATGAAGCCCGAGAGCATCGCGCGCCCGCGCTCCTCTCCGTAGATGTCGAAGACCTGGTCGATGCTCTGGAGGCCGGCGAAGACCTTGACGCCGAGGCTGCGGCCAAAGTTGAGGGCGTCATCGATGTGCATGAGGTTGGGGAGCAGCTTGAACTCGTCGATCACGAAGACGACGTTGCCCATGCGGCGCCTCCCCTGACCGAGCGCCTCCTTGAGGGCGAGGTCGATGAGCAGGCGGTACATCGGGCCCATCACCTCTCCGGTGGCGAGGTCGTACTCGATGAACACGACGGTCCTGCCGCCGTTTCGCCCGCGGTCGCGCACGAGGCGACGCATGGAGAACTCACGGCGCGGGTCGCGCGAGGCGAAGATGCCATGGAGGAGGTCGTTCTGCATGAGGTTGACGTACGCGAAGACGCCCAGCGCCTGGGCGGTGAGCTTCTGGTTGTTGCCCTGGCCAGGGTCGCCAAAGTAGAGCTGGGCACTCGCGAAGTCGGGGTTCCGGCGGATGAGGTCGTTGTATGCGGAGAGGTTGGCGCTGGAGAGCCACTCAACGAGCGACGCGTTGTTGAGGAGGTCCCGGCTCCCCTCCGCATGGGCCCTTCTCTCGAAGTCGATGAGGACCTTGGCGACGAGGTCTGCGGCAGCGAGGCCA
>ONPY01000095.1 GCA_900319835.1 uncultured Eubacteriales bacterium
TGCCTTTCGGTTTTGTCTGAGCAACTCAACCCTAACACAGGTACTCTCTATTCGCTATTCTTTTTTACCTTCTGTCACACATCATTGTAAACCCTACAGGAGAATTATTAAAAGAGAGAAAAAAGTCCTTGACTTCGGTCTGAAATCCTGTTATATTACATAGGCTAAAACAAAGAAGGTACGGCATCCCCTTACCTCACCCGGCGGCAATTGCGCCAGCCGCGGTCAATAAAAGCACCGCCTCACTGGGGCGAGACTGTGTTTTTACGCTCGGATGCCGTGCATCCGAGCTTTTGATTTTTCGGAGGTGTTCACAATCGCAAACGCTGTTCATCAAATCAACGAAGAGATCCTTGACAAAGAAGTACGCCTGATCGGTGATCAGGGCGAGCAGCTCGGCATCATGTCCATCGAAGACGCTCTGAAGATTGCGGTGGAACGCGACATGGATCTGGTCAAGATCGCTCCGGGCTCCAATCCCCCCGTGTGCAAGGTCATGGATTACGGCAAGTTCCGTTTTGAGCAGACCAAGCGCGAGAAGGAAGCCAAGAAGAATCAGCGCGTGATTGAGATCAAGGAGATCCGCATGTCCCCCGGCATCGATACCAACGATTTCAACACCAAGCTCAAAAACGCCCAGAAGTTCTTAAGCGACGGCGACCGGGTGAAGGTCAGCGTGCGCTTCCGCGGCCGTGAGATGGCCCACACCGAGATCGGCGCCGTGCTGCTCAAGGACTTTGCGGCCAAGTGCGCGGAGATCGCGAACCTGGACAAAGCCCCCAAGCTGGAGGGCCGCAACATGTCCATGTTCCTCTCCCCCAAGCCCCAGGCCCCGGCCAAGAAGCCGGCCAAGCCCAAGCAGCCGAAGGCGGAAGAGCCCAAGACTGAGGAATAATCTAGTATACAGCGGGAGATTTCCCTGTATTGAATTACGGAAGGAGAAACTATCATGCCCAAACTGAAGACCCACAGCGGTGCCAAAAAGAGATTCAATCTCACCAAGTCCGGCAAGGTCAAACGTGCACACGCTTACAAGAGCCATATCCTCACCAAGAAGACCACCAAGCGCTGCCGCCGTCTGCGTTCTGAGGCTTACGCCGATGTGACCAACGAGGCTACGATCAAGAAAATGATCCCTTACAAATAAGGGTTACCGAGTCGAAATAGGAGGATATTGAAATGGCAAGAGTTAAAGGCGCAATGATGACCCGCAAGCACAGAAACAAGGTTCTCGGTCTTGCAAAGGGTTACTGGGGCAACAAGTCCCGTCACTATAAAATGGCCAATGAGCAGCTGATGAAGTCCGGCCGCTACGCTTACGTCGGCCGCAAGCAGAAGAAGAGAGACTTCCGCAAGCTGTGGATCACCCGTATCAGCGCTGGCTGCAAGGCCAACGGCATGAACTACTCCACCTTCATGCACGGTCTGAAGATGGCCGGCATCGACATGAACCGCAAGATGCTCTCCGAGACCGCGATTCACGATCCCGCCGCCTTCACCGCCCTGTGCGACATGGCCAAGAAGGCCAACGCCTAAGCGCGCTGCAAGGAAAAAGAAACCGCCGAGAGGCGGTTTCTTTTCGTTTACACAATGTTCTTGTATTGTTTTGCTAACGGTGATAAAATAATACAATACGAGAAAGAAACAACGGAGGAACACGATATGATTGCCATTGGCTGCGACCACGGCGGATTTGCGCTCAAGCAGAAGATCATGCAGCATCTGGAGGCCAGGGGCCTGGAGTATTTCGACTGCGGCACCTACAGCAGCGATTCCTGCGATTATCCCATCTACGCCAAAGCGGTGGCGAAGGCCGTCGCTTCCGGAGAGTGCGAGCGCGGCATCCTCATCTGCGGCACCGGTATCGGCGTCTCCATCACCGCCAACAAAGTGCCCGGCATCCGCTGCGCCCTCTGCGGGGACTGCTTCTCCGCCCAGGCCACGCGCGAGCACAACGACGCAAACATCCTGGCCCTCGGCGCCCGGGTCACCGGTGAGGGGCTGGCCCTGATGATCGTCGACACCTTCCTGGACACCCCCTTCTCCAACGATGCGCGCCACATCCGCCGCATTTCCATGATCGAGGACTGAGCCCTTGGCACGCGTACAGGAATTCTACAAGGGCCGGCGCAAGCGCAGGAACTACGCTTTTCTCCCCTTTTTGATCCTGCTTGCGGTCTTTTCGGTCATCCTGGTTCTGTTCTACGGGATGCAGAAGTACGCCGTGATCTCCAAGGACGGCGTCTCCGTCCAGCTGCCCATTCTGGGCGGCACCGGCGGCGTCAGCGAAGTGGACAGCACCGGGCACGTGGTCAAGGACTTTGAACCTGTCAGCGTCCCGCTCTCCTTCGGTGAGGCGGACTACAGCTACGTCCGCACGCGCGCGGGGGAAAACGCGCCCCCGGTGCGCGCCATCTTCATCCCCGCCGAGAACATCAACGCCGACAAAATCCTGGAATATTCCGCCCGTCTCGTGGCCGGCAACGCGCTGATGCTGGAGATGAAGCCCCGCTCCGGCGTGTGTCTCTGGGATACCCACACCCAGATGGCCCAGGCCTATTCCCTGGCCATGACCTCCGAGACCTCCAAGGCCATCCCGGACATCATCGCCTCGCTGAAAGAGAAGAACATCTATCTCGTGGCACAGATCAGCTGCTGCATTGACGAGCTGCTGCCCACCCGCACCACCGCTTTCTGCATCCACACCGAGGGCGGCATGAACTACAAGGATGGTTTGGGCACCTGGCTTGACGCCTACAACCTGGATCTCAGGACCTGGATCGCGGAGATGTGCCGCGAGCTGTGGGATCTCGGCTTTGACGAGGTGGTGCTCAAAGACGTGGCCCATCCGTCCCTGGCCGAGGCGATCCCCCTGGTCTACACCCGGGAGATCTCCACGCCGCGCAGCACCGCCGCCGCGGTCTGCGGACTTGCCGCGGGGGTGGCGGATCAGCTCTATGACCGCGGAGACAAGGTGCTGTCCATCTACTGCAACACCCGCGAGGCCTTGGTGCGGGACGATCTCACCACAGGGCAGAACGCGGTGCTGTTCATGCAGCTTTACGACCGCGTCTACCTGGACACGGACAAGTTCACCTATCCCTTCAACGTGGAGGATATTGAGTCGAACGTCACCACCGGCAGCGTGTACGACCGTCTGGTGCCCGTGGTCATCAACTATATCCCGGACAACACCAGCTGGATCCTGGTGGACGGGCCCGAGGAATAAACTTCAAGAGGGAGCCCGCCTGCACGCAAAGGAACCGAATCGGGGCAAAAAAGAGGAGCCTTTTGGCTCCTCTTTTTTCGCTCTTGTCTCAGCTTACAGGCCGAGGACGGCGGCATTGACGTAACCGTCGCCCCGGGCGAAGTAGACATGATGCCACCAGATGCCGTTTGCCATGGCGCGGTTTCCGTCCGTCACGAGAAAGTCGCCCGGATACAGGCGGGCGATCAGGCGTCCGCCGGGCATATCCAGCACGTCCACGGGGGTGGCGCCGATGTTGTACTTGACGCCGCCGGCGATTTCATCCAGCTTGTCGTCAGAGAGTTTTTCCAGATCTGCCATTTTTTATTCCTCCTTTTTCAGTCTTTTGCTTTCTGCCGTCAGTATAACAGAGTCCCCGTGATTCTTCAACTTAACGTTTCTTAAATCTCGCCGCCGGCAGCTTGTGAAAGTTCGCCAATTTTTACTCCCGCCGTCCGTGCAAATCTGACGATTTTTTTCGCCCCCGCAGGCTTGTTTTTTGACTCAACTTGTGGTAGACTGTCGCCTGTATAACGACATGTGTCTTTGCTCAGCGGACATATAGAGGAGGAGCTTATGAGAGTAGCTGTATTGGGATTTGGAACCGTGGGCGTCGGCGTCTACGAGATGCTGAAAAACGCCCCCGGCTTTGAGCCGGGCCCCGTTCTGGTGCGTCCCGGCAAGGAGGACGCGCCCTTCAAGGTCTCCTCCATGGAGGCCATTGCAAATGACCCGGAGGTCTTTGCCGTGGCGGAGGTCATGGGCGGCATCGAGCCCGCCAACAGCTATGTGTCCATGGCGCTCGCGGCAGGCAAACATGTGGTCACCTCCAACAAGGCGCTGGTCGCGGCCCACGGCATTGAGCTGGCGGCTCTGGCGCGGGAGAAGGGGGTCTCCTTCCTGTTCTCGGCGGCCTGCGGCGGCGGCGTGCCCTTCCTGCACAACCTGGCCATTGCCTCCGAGAGCGATAAAATCCTCTCCCTGGGCGGCATTCTCAACGGCACCACCAACTTCATGCTGGACGCCATGCAGTCCGAGGGCAAGGACTACGGCGACGTGCTCCGGCAGGCCCAGGCGTTGGGCTATGCCGAGGCTGATCCCACGGCGGATGTGTCGGGTCTCGACGCGCTGCGCAAGATCATGCTGGCCTGCGCGGTGGCCTACAACAAGCTGCCGGTGGATGGCTTCTGCCGCGAGGGCATCGAGAGCATCACCGCCGGGGACGTGGCCCACTTCCAGTCTCTGGGGCTGACCTGCCGTCTCGTCACCTCCGGCGGTGAGACCCAGGACAGCGTCTACGCCTATGTCGAGCCCGTGCTCTTCCCGGCCTCCGCGCCGGAGTGCTCGGTGCTCAAGAACTTCAACATGGCCAAATACCTGGGCGAGAACGCCGGCTCCATCGTGCTGATGGGCCAGGGCGCCGGCCGCTATCCCACCGCCTCTGCCGTGGTGCGCGACCTCTACGGACTGGGCAGTCTGGAAATGCTGCGCCCCGCCTGCGTGAAGGTCAGGGCCGACAACAGCGCCTGCGTCCACCCCTACTATGTGCGCGCGGCGGCGGTGAAGGCGAACGCCTTCGACTTTGAAAAACGCTGGGCCGATGGCGACTGTGTCCGCGGTGTGACCAGACCCCTGTCCGTGCCCGCCATGCACGCCCTGGCGGAGGAGGTCCGCGCCGCGGGCGGCAGCATTTTCTTTGCCGCAATGGAGTAAAACCATGATCAAGGTAGCAAAATTCGGCGGCTCCTCCGTCGCGGGGGCCGAACAGTTTCAAAAGGTACGCGACATCGTCCTCTCCGACCCCGCCCGGCGCATCGTCATCAGCTCCGCCGCCGGCAAGCGCAGCGCGGAGGACCACAAGCTGACAGATCTGCTGTACCTCTGCCACGCGCACATCACCTACGGCGTCTCCTGCGACGACATTGTGGGCACCATCCGGCAGCGTTTTGTGGAGATCCGGGACACGCTGGGGCTGCACTTCGACGTGGAGTCGGAGTTCGACGCGCTGGCCGCGCGGCTCAACCGCGACATGAGCGTGGACGAGCTGGTTTCCCGGGGCGAGTATTTCACCTCCCGGCTCATGGCGGAATATCTTGGATATAGATTTGTCGACGCGGCCGACTGCGTGTTCTTCGGCTTTGACGGGCAGATCGACCGGGAGAAGACCTACGCCGCCATCCGCGAGGCCATGGAGAACTACGGCAATATCCTGATCCCTGGCTTCTACGGCAAGCTGCCCACCGGGAAAATCAAGACCATGTCCCGGGGCGGCAGCGACATCAGCGGCGCACTGGCCGCCGCAGCGGTGGACGCGGACGTGTACGAGAACTGGACCGACGTCTCCGGCATTTTGATGGCAGACCCCCGCATTGTGGATAACCCCGCGCCGATCGCCAAGATCACCTACGCGGAGCTGCAGGAGCTGGCCTTCATGGGGGCCTCGGTGCTGCATGAGGACTCCATCCTCCCCGTCAAGGAGAAGGGCATCGCCCTGAACATCCGCAACACCAACCGCCCTGAGGACGCGGGCACACTGATCGTGGAGAACGTGGAGGAGGAACCGGCCTCCGGCGAGCAGGAGCGCTTCATCACCGGCATCGCCGGGCGGCGCAACTTCACCATCCTCACCATCAAGAAGCGGAACATGAACACCTCCGCCTCCCTCCGGCAGGCGCTGGAGATTCTGGACCGCTACCACGCGCCGGTGGAGCATATCACGCTGGGCCTCGATTCCTTTGCGCTGGTCAGCGCCACGGCGGCTCTGGGCGAGAGCGTCTACGACGTGATCGCGGACATCCAGAAGGCCGTCCGTCCCGACGACATCGACGTCAAGGAGGGTATCGCCCTGGTGGCCACCGTGGGCCGGAAGATGAGCTTTCAGCCCGGCACCTCCGGCAGACTTTTCCACGCGCTCGGCCGCAACGGCATTAACATTCGTACCATCGCCCAGGGCGCCGACGAGCTGGCGATCATCGTGGGTGTGGAAAACAAGGACTATGAAAACGCGATCCGCGTCCTCTATGAGCGCTTCGCAGGTTAAAAAACAGGAGGCACAATGATGAAAGCACTGAACATCGCGGTTCTCGGCGCCACCGGCGCCGTCGGCCAGGAAATGCTGAAGATCCTGGAGGAGTACGACATCCCCGTAAACGAGCTGCGCCCCCTGGCCAGTGCCAGAAGCGTGGGCAAATGCGTGAAATTCAAGGGCCAGGATGTGCCCATTCAGGAGGCCAGGGACGACGCCTTTGACGGGCTGGACTTCGTCCTCGGCGCGGTCGAGGGCGACATGTCCCGGCAGTTTGCCCCCGCCATCAAAAAGAGCGGCGCCGTATACATCGACAACAGCTCTGCCTTCCGTCTCGATCCCGACGTGCCCCTGGTGGTGCCCGAGATCAACGGCGGCGACGCCTTTAAAAACAAGGGCCTCATCGCAAACCCCAACTGCTGCACCATCATCGCCCTGATGGCCGTGGCCGGCATCAACAAGTGCTCCCCCATTGAGAACATGGTGGTCTGCACCTACCAGGCGGTCTCCGGCGCGGGCCAGAACGGCATCACGGAGCTGAACAACCAGATGGCCGCCCTCGCCGCCGGCGAGAAGCCCGAGGTCAAGACCTTTGCCACCCAGATCGCCATGAACGTCATCCCCTTCATCGACGCCCCCTACGGCAACGACTATACCAAGGAGGAGATGAAGATGCAGAACGAGGGGCGGCGCATCCTCCACGCCCCCTGGCTGAAGGTCAACTGCACCTGCGTGCGCGTGCCCGTCATGCGCTCACACTCCATCGCCGTCACCCTGCGCACCGAGCGCAAGGTCTCCGTGGAGGAGGCCAAGGCCGCCGTGGCCGGCTACCCCGGCGTGCGCCTCATCGAGGACTACGAGGGCCGCTGCTACCCCACGCCCCTGGACACCACCGACCAGGATCTGGTCTGGGTCGGCCGCATCCGCGACGACCTGACTGACGACAACGGTCTGACCCTCTGGTGCTGCGGCGACCAGATCCGCAAGGGCGCAGCCTCCAACGCCGTGCAGATCCTCAAGCTCCTGGCGGAGAAAATGTAAGTCGCATACAAAAAAATCCCGCACCTGACGGTGCACTTGGTAAGATGAAAGTAGACACTTGAAAAAGTGCCTACTTTCATTTTTTTGTTGTAGAATAGAAACAGAAAGGACGTGAGAACATGGGCAGTA
>ONPY01000061.1 GCA_900319835.1 uncultured Eubacteriales bacterium
TAAATATGGCTCTATGTCAATAGTTGGGGTAGAGCAAGAAGAAACCTAAGACGAAGGAGCATGTGGCGCGCCACATGCTCCTTCGTATTAGGTTTCTTCTTGCTCTACCCCAACTATTGACATAGAGCCATATTTACTTGCTTGCTTTGTGCATCAGCCTCCATCGTGCCGGGAGCACTTGATACTCGTCGCAATCCCGGCAGCAAATGCTATATTGTGTTTTCAAAAATGACCTCTGGACAACCATATTTGCTATGGCCTATGTAACTGGAAGCCCGGGGGTAAACAGAGATGTTAAAGGCTGAAGTGTTGATTTGTCAGGTCAGGTTTTCCCTACGATAGGATAGCAACACAAATGCTGTCCCAAAACCTCCCAGAGTTCACGCTCAGGACGAGGCTGAGACATTATAATGTACTCATAAGAGGGGCGCAGTCAAATGGCTGCGCCCCTCTTATGACACATATAGAATTCAGTCTGAGTTTTCCATTTTAAAGGAGCTTATTCGCCGCTGGCGCCGTAGTTTTTGAGCACACGGGCAGAAGGGTCGTTCACGTCGCAGTCCGGCCAGCTCTTGTTCGGCATCCAGAAGTCCGCGATCATCTCTGCCTGGCCGGGATAGTATTTCTCGAAAATCTCCCGGTACAGCAGGCTCTCCTTGGTAAAGGGTCGGCCATAATCGTAAGCCATCCGCTTGCGCTCAAATTCCTCGTCGGTGTACAGGCTCTCGGCATAGGCTTTGAGATCATCCACCATGGAGTGACCCACCGCGTCGGAGAAAGCCGCCTTCTGCCGCCAAAGGATCTCGTCGGGCAGCAGATGATCCCTTTCAAAGGCGTGGCGAAGGAGATACTTGCCCATATCGTAGGTGTTCATTTTGAGTGCCGGGTCGATCGCCATGACGTACTTGACAAACTCCAGATCGCCGAAGGGCACGCGGGCCTCCAGGGAGTTGACGGAGATGCAGCGGTCGGCCCGCAGCACGTCGTACATATAGATCTCGTCGATACGCTTTTTCGCCTCCCGCTGGAATTCCTCCGGCGATGGGGCAAAGTCCGTATACTTGTAGCCGAAGAGCTCGTCGCTGATCTCCCCGGTCAGCAGGACACGCACATCTGTCTGCTCGTGGATGGCCTTGCAGCAGAGATACATGCCCATGCTGGCCCGGATAGTGGTGATGTCCCAGGTGCCGAGGGCGGCGATGACCTCCTCCAAAGTGTCC
The DNA here is from genome assembly GCA_900319835.1 of uncultured Eubacteriales bacterium. Next base: position 1,221 of record ONPY01000061.1, read on the forward strand.
AACACCTGCTGGCGGGTCATATAGACCTCGGTGTGCTCGGCGCCGATGAAGTCCGCCGCGGTGCGGGCATACTTGAGGTCGATAGCGTCCACATCCATGCCGATGGCAAAGGTGCGCACGTGCCTGCCCAGGATCTTGGCGGAGATGGCACAGACCAGGCTGGAGTCCAGGCCCCCCGAGAGCAGGAAACCCAGGGGCGCGTCCGCGTCCAGGCGCTTGTCCACGGCGAGGATCAGCCGCTCACGGATGCCGGCGCAGATCGAATCCAGATCGCCGCCGAGATAGGAATCGACCGTCGTCAGGTCTGCATAGCGGACAAACACGCCGTCCTTCCAGTAGTGTCCCGGCGGGAAGGGCTTGATCTCCTCGCAGAGACCGACGAGGTTCTTGGCTTCGCTGGCGAAGACCATTCCGCCGTCGGGAAGCGTACCGTAAAACAGCGGGCGGATGCCGATGGGATCGCGGGCTGCGATGAAGCTGCCGCTCTCGCCGTCATAGAGGATCATGGCAAACTCCGCGTCCAGTTTTGCGAACATCTCCACGCCGTATCTGCGGTAGAGCGGCAGGATGATCTCGCAGTCGGACTCGCTCTGAAAGACGTAGCCCTCGTCCTCCAGCTCCTTTTTCATCGGGCGGAAGAGATACAGCTCGCCGTTGCAGACGCACATGTCGCCATGGAGATGGAAGGGCTGCATGCCCTCGGGGTGCAGGCCCATGATGGCCAGACGGTGGAAGCAGAGCCAGCCCTCCCCGGCCCTCTCCACGCGGCTCATGTCCGGGCCGCGGGAGACGGTGCGGTCAAAGAAGGGTTTGAATTGCTCCGGCGTCAGGCTGCCGGAGGTGAAGCCCATAATGGAACACATAAAGATCCTCCTGTTCTCTCTATTCCCATTCCACCGTGGCAGGCGGTTTGGAGGTGATGTCGTAGACCACTCTGCTGACAGAGCGCACCTCGTTTGTGATGCGGGAGGAGGCCCGCTCCAGCAGCTCATAGGGCAGGCGCGTCCAGTCGGCAGTCATAAAGTCATCGGTGGACACGGCGCGCAGGGCCACCGTCCAGCCGTAGGTGCGCTCGTCGCCCATGACACCGACGCTGCGGTTATTGGTCAGCACGGCGAAATACTGGCTGGGCGCGTTTTCCAGCCCGGCCTTTGCCACCTCTTCGCGGAAGATGGCGTCTGCCTCCCGGAGAATTTGGAGCTTTTCCTCCGTGATCTCCCCCATTATCCGGATGGCGAGGCCCGGCCCGGGAAAGGGCTGGCGCATAACCAGTTCCTTCGGGATCCCGAGTTTCAGGCCCACGGCCCGCACCTCGTCCTTGAACAACGCCCGCAGGGGCTCCACCACGCCCTCGAAGTCCATGACTGCCGGCAGGCCGCCCACGTTGTGGTGGCTCTTGATGACGGCGGCGTCACCTGCACCGGACTCGATCACGTCCGGGTAGATGGTCCCCTGCACCAGCACGTCCATCTTCCCGAGCTGTTTCGCCTCCTCTTCAAAAACGCGGATGAACTCCTCGCCGATGATCCTGCGCTTTTGCTCCGGCTCGGTCACGCCTGCAAGTCTCGCGAGAAAACGTTGCTTCGCGTCCACGCGGATGAGATGCATGTCGAACTGCTTCCGGAAGACGCGCTCCACCGTGTCGCCCTCGTCCTTTCGCAGCAGGCCGTGGTCGACAAGGACGCAGGTGAGATTGTCGCCGATGGCCCGGTGCAGCAGCACCGCCGCCACGGCGGAGTCCACCCCGCCGGAGAGGGCACAGAGGGCCTGCTTGCCCTTGAGTTCCCGGCGGTATTTCTCGACGGTGGAAGAGACGAAGTCCTCCATGGTCCAGTCCCCGGTACAGCCGCAGACGGAAAATAGGAAGTTGTGCAAAATCTGCTTCCCGTATTCGGCGTGCGTGACCTCCGGGTGAAACTGCACGGCATAGTGCTTCCGCGTCTCGTCCGCCATGGCGGCACAGGGGCAGTGTTCGGTCGAAGCCGTGACCGTGAAGCCTTCGGGGACAGTTTTTACATAGTCCGTGTGGCTCATCCAGCAGACGGACTCGGCCGGGACGCCGACAAAGAGCGTGCCTCCCGTATGGTGCAGCGTGACTTTGCCATACTCGCTGATGCTGCCGGCAGCGGCGATCTCCCCGCCCGCCAGCCAGGCCAGCAATTGGTGCCCGTAGCAGATGCCGAGGATCGGAATGCCCAGATCAAGGATTGCAGGATCATAATGCGGCGAGGCCGGGTCATACACGCTGTTCGGTCCGCCGGTAAAGATGATGCCCCGGTAGCCCGCGGCGCGGATCTCGTCCGGGGTGATTTTGCTGTACGGACGGACCTCCGCAAACACATGCTGCTCCCGCACACGGCGGGCAATGAGCAGGTTATACTGCCCGCCGAAGTCCAGCACAAGGATTGTTTCCTGCATAACACTCTCCGTTTTTTACATGGTATTCCAATCGTTTTTGAGGCAGCTTTGCCGCCTCAAAAACACTCTGAGCCGAGCAATGCGAGGCCTCGCGCCGACCAAACGCGGCTTGTCCTCCGTAAGCCGCGTGCGATAAGCACGAGTCTCTCCATTGCGAAACCATGTTTCGCAATGGACGGATCACTCCACCGTCACGGACTTTGCCAGGTTTTTCGGCTTGTCGATGTCACAGCCCTTCTCCTTCGCTGCGTAGTAGGCCAGCAGCTGCAGCGGCACCACGGCCAGGCATGCCGAAAAGATCGTCTCGGTGCGCGGGATGAAGATCACGTCGTCCGCCTGGGAGACGATCTTTTTGTTGCCCTTGAAGGCCAGGGCCAGCACCTTGGCCCCGCGGGCCTTGACCTCGACGATGTTGGAGAGGGTCTTGTCCGCCAGGGCCTCGTTGCAGCAGACGGCGATGACGGGCTGGTTTTCCTCGATGAGGGCGATAGTGCCGTGCTTGAGCTCGCCGGCGGCGTAGGACTCTGCATGGAGATAGGAGATCTCCTTCATTTTCAGCGCGCCCTCCAGCGCCACGGCGTAGTCCGTGTTGCGCCCGATGAAGAAGAGGGAATGGCTTGCATAGCGGCTGGCCACGGTGGGCAGCTGGTAGTTCATGTCGATGGCCTGCTGGATGCGGCGCGGGAGATGCTGCAGCTCCCGCACCAGGGCAGTGTAGGCCTCCGGCGTCACGCGGCCCAGCTTTTCGGCGGCATAGAGCGCGAAGAGATACAATACCGCAAGCTGCGTGGTGAAGCCCTTGGTGGTGGCAACGGCGATCTCCGGCCCCGCGAAGGTGTAGAGCGTGTGATCGGCCAGCTTCGCGATCGTGCTGCCCACCACGTTCACGACACCGATCACTGTCGCCCCGCGGTTCTTGCACTCCTTCAGGGCGGCGATGGTGTCCGCCGTCTCGCCGGACTGGGAAATCACCAGCACCAGGGTGTGCGCGTCCACCATGGGGTCGGAATAGCGCAGCTCACTGGCAAGCTCCACCTGAACGGGAATGCGGCAGAGCTTTTCGATGGCATAGCGCCCGGAGCAGCCCGCGTAGTAGGCCGAGCCGCAGGCGGTGATGATGATTTTGTTGACGCCGGCCAATTCTTCTTTCGTCAGTTCGAAGCCGTCCAGCTGGATCTTCCCCTCGTGCACGCGCGGCGAGAGGGCGGCCTTGACGGCGGCGGGCTGTTCCATGATCTCTTTTAACATGAAGTGCTCATAGCCGCCCTTCTCGGCGGCCTCCACGCTCCAGGTCACGCGGCTGACGGGCTTTTGCAGCTCGCGCCCGGTGCAGTCGCAGACGGTGATGGTCTCCGGGGTGAGCTTTGCAAACTCCCCGTCCTCCATGTAGATGACGTTTTTGGTGTGGGCCACCAGCGCCGTCACGTCCGAGGCGAAGTAGTTCTCCCCCACCCCGACGCCGAGGATCAGGGGGCTGGACTCCCGCACCACATAGAGGGCGTCGGGGGTGTCGGTGCAGAGGATGCCCAGAGCGTAGGAGCCCTCCAGCCGCGCGGCGGTCTTCATGACGGCGGCCTTGACGTCCCCGGTGTAATAGTGCTCCAGCAGATGGACGATGGTCTCGGTGTCGGTCTCGCTTTGAAAGACATAGCCGTCGGAGATCAGTTCTTTTCGCAGCTCCAGATAGTTTTCGATGATGCCGTTGTGAACCACGGCAAAGCGCCCGTCGTTGGACAGATGCGGGTGGGCGTTTTGATCCGTGGGCGCGCCGTGGGTGGCCCAGCGGGTATGTCCGATGCCCGTCGTGCCGGGGACAGCCTCGCCGTCCCGGGTCTTCTCGCAGAGTCTCGCGATGCGGCCGCTGACCTTCTCCACCTCGATGCCGCCGTCATGCAGCACGGCGATGCCCGCCGAGTCATAGCCCCGGTATTCAAGTCTGCTCAAGCCTTTCAGCAGGATAGGCGCTGCCGCGCCGCTTCCGGTATACCCAACGATTCCACACATTTCTTTTATCCTCCATAAGAGCTCTTATTTGTTCGCAATTGACTAAAAAAGGATTTCCCCGTAGGTCGGGAAGGGCCAGAACTCCTTGGCCGTCAGCACCTCCGCCTCGTCGGCCACGGCGCGCAGCTCCGCCATCTTCGGCAACAGCCGATCCCTGATCTCCTCGGCAAGCTGCGTGATCTCCGACACCGTGGAGAGGGCCGCAAGGGTTTCATCCAGCTCCGCGCCGCTCTTTTCGATCCCGTCTGCCAGAGCGGACAGCTTCTGCACCAGATGCTTTTCATAGCTGCAGCCGAGGCCCGGCACCAGCGCCAGCTTCTTTGCCGCAGCGTCCGCGACGGACGCTGTATATCTTTCCACGGCGGGCAGGATCTCCTTGCTCACCATCTCGCTCATGGTGCGGGCTTCGATCTCGATGGTCTTGCAGTAGTTCTCCAGCATGATCTCATAGCGGGAGCGGAGCTCTGTCTCGGTATAGACCTTCTGCCTTGTCAGCATCTCCATGCTCTTTTTCTCCAGCAGGGCCTTCATGGCGTCCGGCGTGGTGCGCAGGTTGTGCAGCCCGCGCACCTCCACGGCTTCCTTGATCCAGGCGTCGTCATAGCCGTTGCCGTTGAAGAGGATGCGCTTGTGGGCCTTCAGGCTCTCCAGCAGAAGGGCGTGCAGGGCGGAGTCGAAATCCACCGCGCCTTCGAGCCGGTCCGCAAACTTCTGCAATGTGTCCGCCACGGCAGCGTTTAACATGATGTTCGCGCAGGCGATGGAGTTGGACGAGCCCACCATGCGAAACTCAAACTTGTTGCCCGTGAACGCAAAGGGGCTGGTGCGGTTGCGGTCCGTGGTGTCCCGCAGAAAGCGTGGCAGCGTCAGTACGCCGAGCATCATCTCGCTCTTCTCGGCACCGGTATAGGGCTTCTCGGTCTCCAGTGCCTCCAGTACCGCCGTGAGCTCATCGCCGAGGAAGACGGACACCACGGCGGGCGGCGCCTCGTTTGCCCCCAGGCGGTGGTCGTTGCCGGCGGTGGCCACGCTCGCCCGCAGAAGATCTGCGTATTCGTCCACGGCCTCCAGGACCGCCACAAGGAACAGCAGAAACTGCGCGTTTTCATAGGGCGACTCCCCGGGAGAGAGGAGGTTCACGCCGGTGTCGGTGGCGATGGACCAGTTGTTGTGCTTGCCGGAGCCGTTGACGCCCGCGAAGGGCTTTTCATGCAGCAGGCAGACGAGGCCGTGCTTTTCCGCCACGCGCTGCATGACCTCCATGGTCAGCTGGTTGTGGTCGGTGGCAATGTTGGTGGTGGTGTAGATGGGCGCGAGCTCGTGCTGACACGGCGCAACCTCGTTGTGCTCGGTCTTGGCGAGGATGCCCAGCTTCCAGAGCTCCTCGTTTAGCTCCTCCATATAGGCCTGCACCCGGGGCTTGATGACGCCGAAGTAGTGGTCGTCCAGCTCCTGCCCCTTGGGGGGCCTGGCGCCGAATAGCGTGCGCCCGGTGTAGACCAGATCGCGGCGCTTCTTCCAGAGCTCACGGTCGATGAGGAAATACTCCTGCTCCGGGCCGACAGAGGAGGTCACGCGCTGGACGTCCTTGTTGCCGAAGAGGCGCAGGATGCGCAGGGCCTGGGTGTTCAGCGCCTCCATAGATCGCAGCAGCGGGGTCTTCTTGTCCAGGGCCTCGCCGCCGTAGGAGCAGAAGGCCGTCGGGATGCAGAGGACTTTTCCCTTGATAAAGGCGTAGGAGGTGGGGTCCCAGGCGGTGTAGCCTCTCGCCTCGAAGGTGGCGCGCAGGCCGCCGGAGGGGAAGGAACTTGCGTCCGGCTCCCCCTGAATAAGCTCTTTGCCGGAGAACTCCAGGATCACGCCGCCGTCCGGGGCGGGGGAGATGAAGCCGTCGTGCTTCTCCGCCGTCACGCCGGTGAGCGGTTGGAACCAGTGGGTGAAATGGGTCGCGCCCTTTTCCACGGCCCAGTCCCGCATGGCGGCGGCCACAGCGTCCGCGACCCTGGGGTCAAGCGGCTGGCCCTTTTTCATGGTCTGCTTCATGGCGCGGTAGACCTCGCCCGTTAGGCGGGCCTTCATGGCGCGATCGTCAAATACCAGGCCGCCGAAGCTTTCTGTCACTGTGTTCATTTCTTTCACCCTTTCGAAGATAAAACAAAAAAGAGACACTGACGCAGAGGGCAGAAATCCCTCTGAGACGTCAGTGTCTCAACACAGCGGAGTATAAACCGGATCGCCGCCCTTGTCAAGCCGCTTCGAAAAATTGTTCCCGCCGCATTGACAAGAAAGTGCACACTGGTGTAATCTTTCAACATATATGACAACTCGGTTTGTAAAGGACGTGGACAGGATGATCTTCACCGAACAGGAAGTCATGGAATATGTGCGTCAGGAGGATGTGCGCTTTATCCGCCTGGCCTTCTGCGACGTTTTCGGAGCGCAAAAGAATATCGCCATCATGCCTTCCGAACTGGAGCGGGCCTTTAAGGAGGGCATCGCCATCGACGCTTCCGCCATCGCGGGCTTCGGGGGCGAGGTGCGCTCCGACCTCTTTCTCCATCCGGTTCCCGGCACGCTCTCCTCGCTCCCCTGGCGCGGAGAGAACGGAAAGGTGGTGCGCATGTTCTGCGGCGTCTCCCACCCGGACGGGACGACGCTGGAGACAGACTCCCGCGCGCTGCTGAAAAAGGCTGTGGAGCGCGCCGCCTCCCTGGGCGTGCGTTTTGCCTTCGGCACGGAGATGGAATTCTATCTCTTCAAGACCGACGAGGAGGGCGAGCCCACCGCGATCCCCTATGACCGCGCAAGCTACATGGACATTGCCCCGAAGGACAAGGGTGAAAACATCCGCCGGGAGATCTGCATCACGCTCGAGCAGATGGGGGTGCGGCCCGAGTGCTCCCACCACGAGGAGGGTCCAGGCCAAAACGAGATCGACTTCCGCTACTCCGAGCCCCTCTCTGCCGCCGACAACGCCCTGACCTTCCGCGCCGTGGTGGAGACCATCGTGGCGCGCAACGGTCTCGCCGCGGATTTTTCTCCCAAGCCTCTGCCGGACCAGGCAGGCAACGGAATGCACATCAACCTCTCCGTCAAATCCGCCGACGGGCGGGACCTGTTGCCCCAGGTGATCGCCGGGATCATGGCGCGCATCTATGAGATCACCGCCTTTTTGAACCCGACCGAGAATTCCTATGCGCGCCTCGGCAGCCGAAAGGCTCCCGGCTGGATCAGCTGGTCCAGCGAGAACCGCTCCCAGCTTATCCGCATCCCCGCCGCAACGGGCGAGCTGCGGCGGGCGGAGCTGCGCTCCGCCGATCCGGGGGTAAACCCCTACGTCGCCTTTGCCCTGCTGATTCACGCGGGGCTGGACGGCATCGAGGCGAATCTCCCCCTGCCGGAGAGCGCGGATTTGAACCTCTTCACCGCGCCGGAGGAGACCTTGCGTCATTTCCGGCATTTGCCCCGTTCGCTGTCTGAGGCCAATGCTGCAGCGCGGGAGAGTGAATTTGTTCGCCGCCACCTGCCTGAGGCACTGATTGCCGCCTACTGCGACAGATAACCGCGTGAAAATGCCATGAGGAAACGGATTGCCACACCGGTGTGCGCACCGGTTCGCAATGACGGCGTTTTCTTTTCACCGTGAACTGAAGGAGGTGCAGCGTGTGATTTTTCAGGAACGGACCTATGCCGTTCTGCTGGTGACAGTCTCCGAAAAACTGGATACACAGATGCGCGCGCTGCTCCCCGAGACGGACTTCTTCCCGGTCAAGAGTGCACGGAGCGTGGGCCTGGCCCGCCGCATGCTGCTGGATGCGCGCTTTGATCTGGTGCTGATCCAGACGCCGCTCAAGGACGATTTCGGCACGCAGCTTGCCATCGACGTCTGCACGGACTCAAGCGCGGCTGCCCTGCTCTTTGTCAAAAGCGAGCTGCTGGAGAGCGTGAGCGCAAAGGTGCTGGAATACGGCGTCATGACCCTGCCGATGCCGACAAGCTCCGCGCTGGTGAGCCAGACGCTCCGGGCCATGTGCGCCCAGCGGGAGCGCCTGCGCCGGATGGAAGCCCGGCAGCAGAGTCTGGAGGAAAAGATGCAGGAGATCCGTCTGGTCAACCGGGCCAAGTGGCTGCTGATCGAGTGTCTCAGCATGACGGAGGACGACGCCCACCATTACATTGAGCGCCAGTGCATGGACCAGCGCATCACCAAGCGGCAGGCCGCGGAGAATATCATCAAAACCTACGGTTGACAAATCAACCGAATCGGTGTATTTTTATCGCGTTGAACAAGGACGTTCATCTGGGATTTGTGCCCCCAGATGAACGTCCTTTTCTATTTTTCGATTGATAACATTGTTTTCAATCGAGATACTCGCACTTATCGCACGCGGCGCGCGTGAGACGCCGCGTTTGGTCGGTGCGAGGGTTCGCTTTGCTCACCTAAGGTGTGTTTGAAGCAGCAAAGCTGCCCCAAACACAATTTGATTTTTGAACGCATTTTTCGTTTAACAGGAGGAGATCGTATGACCAAGTATGTTTTCGTGACCGGCGGCGTCGTGTCGGGTCTCGGCAAGGGGATCACGGCGGCGTCTCTCGGCAGACTGCTCAAAGCCCGCGGGCTCAAGGTGGCGGCCCAGAAGCTCGACCCCTACATCAACGTCGATCCCGGCACCATGAGCCCCTACCAGCACGGGGAGGTCTACGTCACCGAGGACGGGGCGGAGACCGATCTGGATCTCGGCCACTACGAGCGCTTCATCGACGAGGACCTCAACCGCTTCTCCAACCTCACCACCGGCAAGGTCTACTGGAACGTTCTGAACAAGGAGCGGCGGGGCGAGTACCTGGGCTCGACCGTGCAGGTCATCCCCCACATCACCAATGAGATCAAGGAGTTTATCTATCGCGTCGGCCGGGAGACGGGGGCGGATGTGGTCATCACCGAGATCGGCGGCACCATCGGCGATATCGAGGGCCAGCCCTTTCTGGAGGCGGCGCGCCAGGTGTCCCTGGAGGTCGAGCGCGAAAACTGTCTCTTTATCCATGTGACGCTGGTGCCCTTCCTCTCCGGCTCCAACGAGCACAAATCCAAGCCCACCCAGCACTCCGTCAAGGAACTGCAGGGCATGGGCATTCACCCGGATCTCATCGTTCTGCGCTGTGACGAGCCGCTGGAGCCCTCAATCTTCCAGAAGATCGCCCTGTTCTGCAACGTGCGCCCCGACTGCGTGATCGAAAACCGCACGCTGGACTGCCTCTACGAGGCGCCGCTGATGCTGGAGCGCGAGGGCTTCTCCGACGCGGTCTGCCGCGGGCTTGGGCTTTCCTGCCCCGCGCCCGATCTCAAAGAGTGGGAGGCCATGGTGGAGAAGATCAAGGCCGCCCGCCGGGAGGTCACCATCGCGCTCGTCGGGAAATACGTCCAGCTGCAGGACGCCTATCTCTCCGTGGCCGAGGCACTGCGCCACGCGGGTTACGCCAATGATGCACACGTCAATATTCGCTGGATCGACTCCGAGACCCTGACGCCGGAGAACATCGGGCAAGAGCTTTCCGGCGTGTCCGGCATCCTCGTCCCCGGCGGCTTCGGCAGCCGCGGGGTGGAGGGGATGATCCTCGCGGCACAGTACGCGCGGGAGCACGCCCTCCCCTATCTCGGCATCTGCCTCGGCATGCAGGTGGTGGTGATCGAATTTGCCCGGCATGCGGCCGGGATCACGGGCGCAAACTCCGGGGAGTTTGACGAGCTCTGCCGTGACAAGGTCATCGATTTCATGCCTGGCCAGAGCGAGGACATCGACAAGGGCGGCACGCTGCGCCTCGGCGCCTATCCCTGCCGCATCCGGCCGGGCACCACCATGGCCCGCTGCTACAAAACGCAGGAGATCTCCGAGCGCCACCGTCACCGCTATGAGTTTAACAACCATTACCGCACAGCCCTGACTGCGGCGGGGCTGACCCTCTCCGGCCTCTCCCCGGACGGGGAACTGGTGGAGACCGTGGAACTGACGGAGCACCCCTTCTTTGTTGGCGTTCAGTACCACCCAGAGTTCAAGAGCCGCCCGAACCGGCCCCACCCGCTGTTCTGCGGCCTGATCCGCGCCGCGCTGGATGAGGCGGGCTTTTCGTACGAGAGGGAATGACAGAAGAATGGTCAAGAAGAGGAAACCTTTCTTCTCGATATCCGCCGCATCCACAGGATTCGACAGGGGCGCAGCATACCGGCTGCGCCTTTGTTCCGTTTATTTCCGAACTGGGAAAACTCGCGATCGTTTTGCCGGAAGGAGCGAGCGACATGATACGGATCTGCCAAGCAGGCGCGATGCCTGTGCTTTCGTTTTATGCCGTGACCGGACTGCAGAGACATCGCCGCCGCGTGTCGGTTGACTTTTCCTCTGTTTCCCATTACAATAGCACGGAAAGAACACCTTCGTGGGAGGCACAATCGCGTGAACAAGAGAAAGCAGCAGGCCATTGAGACCAAACAGAAGCTTCTGGACGCAGCGGACGCGCTGGTCAAGGAGAAGGGCTTTGACGCCATGAGCGTGGACGACATCGTCGCCGCCTGCGGTGTGGCCAAAGGCACCTTCTACCACTACTTTGAATCCAAGGCCGATCTGCTGGTGTATCTGACCCGGGCCCCCTATGACGAGCTCAAGCGCAAATTTGCCGCCACGGACGGTCAACCCTATCTGGAGCGCCTGCGGTTAATGCTGCGCGAGTGGTTTCGCATCATGGAGAAATACAACCTGCATTTCACCATGCTCTATAACCGGAGCCTTCCGACTCAGGGTCCCGTCCTCGCCCGTACAAGCAAACAGTCCCAGATCGACCAGGGCTTGAGCATGCTGCGCTATTGTCTCCGGATGGCCGTTGAACACGGAGAACTTCGCAGTGACACCCCGGTGGACGATCTCGGCATGGCGCTGGTATTCTCCATTCAGGGCGCCGCGGTGTACCAGGCGCAGAACCCCGATAGCTTTGACGTCTCCGCCTGGGCGGACGCCTTTGTCCCTCTTGTCTGTGATGCGTTCTTAAAAACCTACACAATTTGATCCATACATTCCCCGAATCGCCCGGTTTTGTCAGAACCGGGCGACTTTTTTTGAATTGTATCTTGCAAAAACTGAAAAAGCGTTTTATACTGACTGTAGGTCGTTGACTTTTAGTCAACGAAATTAGTCATTCCTAACCGGCTATCTCTATTCAAAAGGAGGTTCAAGCATGTCGTCAGAAGTCAAAAAGCCGACGGACGGTTTCCCCGCCGTATCGGAAGCCTGCATCCACTGCGGCCTCTGTGCGCGCAGCTGTCCCGTCGGTGCCATCACCGTGGATCGGGCGACCAAGTCCTGGTCCATCGACAAGAGCGCATGTATCCTCTGCGGTACCTGCGCGGCGAAGTGTCCCAAGAAGGCCATCACAATGGACAAATCCAAGCGCCCCGCATCCGCGATGGCCAAGAAAGCCTATGCGTTGCCCATCCAGGTGCCCAGGAGCAAGGGCGTCCTTGTCGTCAACGACAAGATGTGCGCCGGCTGCATGTCCTGCATGTACGCATGTTCCCTGCACAAGGAGGGTGTAGCCGCCCCGCATCTGTCCCGCATCCGGGTCGAGAACTACGACTTCGAGCAGTGGGACAACACCGCCAAGCCATGTCTCCAGTGCACCGATCCCCAGTGCATGCGCTACTGCCCCTGCAACGCCATCTATGTGGACAAGAAGACCGGCGCCCGGGTCATCGACGAGGATCTGTGCATCGGCTGCCAGGAATGCATCCGCCACTGTCCCTTCACCCCGTCCCGCATCCGCTTTGACGATATCAAGCTCAAGGCCATCAAGTGCGATCTCTGCGGCGGCGACCCCGAGTGCGTGAAGTCCTGCCCCTTCGGCGCGCTCAAGTATTACACCAACGAAGAAGGCGTGGAAACCGGTTACAGAGGGGAGGATTTATAATGGAACAATACGGTTATGTCGGAACCTGTCTGCGTGTCAATCTCACGACCGGTGAGATCAGCACCTTCCCGACGGAAAAATATGTAGACGGCTTCCTGGGCTCCAAGGGTCTCGCAGCCAAGATCTACTGGGAAGAGATCGGCCCGGAGGTCCAGCCCTTTGACCCGGAGAACAAGCTCATCTTCACCTCCGGTCCGGCCAACGGAACCGGTGCCAACAGCAGCGGCAAGGGCAGCCTTGCGGGCAAGTCGCCCACCTGGTACCCGGTCCATTCCTTCACTCACTCCACCACCGGCAACTTCTCCCCCACGATGAAGAGGGCCGGCTTCGACGCCATCATCATTGAGGGCAAAGCGGCTATCCCTTCCTACCTCTGGATCTGCGACGGTCACGTGGAAATCCGCGACGGCCGCGATCTCTGGGGCAAGACCACGCGCAACGCCAGAAATCTGCTGCGGCAAAAGCACGGCAAGAATGTGGTGGTCGCCTGCATCGGACCCGCCGGGGAGAATCTGGTGACCTCTGCCGTGGTCAGTGTGGCCTCCAACCAGGTCTTTGGCCGCGGCGGCTTCGGCGCGGTGCTTGGCTCCAAAAACCTGAAAGCCGTCGTGGTCACCGGCAAGGGCCGCATCAAGGTGGCCAATCCCGAGGGTCTGCTTGCCCTGAACCGCGAGCGCGCCAAGTCCGAGGCCATCAAGATCGACGAGCATCGCACCGTCTTCGGTAAGGATGTGGTCGGCAAGCCCTGGGAAGAGACGGCGTTCTGCAACTACGGCTCCGTCGGTGCAGAGACTCAGCTGCGTGAAAAGGCCCGTTATGGACAGGTACGCATCAAACCCAACGCCTGTGAAAACTGTTTTGTTTTCTGCCGCACCAAGTACAACTGGTACGATGGATCTCAGCAGGACGCCAGCGTCATCTGCGCCTCCAACATCGGCTTTGCCACGGGCGAGGCCATCCACAACCAGTTCAAGAAAAAGATGCTGGGCACCACAAGCTACAAGTACGCGCAGGTGGTGGACGACCTTGGCATGAACATGAACGACTTCTCGCAGCTGGCGCCGCTGTATGGCGTGCCCGGGAAGTTTGACGAGAAGGAGCACATTGAGGGCTCCCTCATGGGCGGCGACTGGCTGTGGCAGGCGCATCTGTTCGGCATTCTCACCAACGAAAACACCGGCTGGCCCTGGGACAAATGGGGCACCGGGGAGTTTATCGAGAAGATGCTGCTGGACGTGGCTTACCGCCGCGGCTTCGGCGATATTTTGGCCCGCGGCTTCCGCTACGCCACCCAGTACATCTATGAGCATGAGGAGTTCGGGCCCAACCGCAAGGACATCATGTTCATCTACCAGCGTATTTACGGCAAGGCGGGCAACATGGGCTGTCTGGAGAACGGCCACGGCCAGTATGTGCCAAACCCCGGGCGCGCCATTTACACCGCTCTGGGTGACCGCACTGGTTCTGAGCCCGAATTCATGTGGGCTAAGATGCTCAAATACCACAGCCCCGTGCCCAAGGAGGTGCGTGAAAAGTGGCTGGGCGAGGGCGCGGACAAGATCCTCGACCTGCACTACTGGGGCCCCGAGGTGGCCCACGCGGTCATCATGCACGAGAACTACTGCTCCACCATCGACAGCCTGCATCTGTGTGCCGTGGGCTCCCTGAACAACGGCGGCGGCGGAGTTTCGGCCTTTACCAACCGCTCCGTCCCCTTCCCCAGCGAGCCCACCTTCTGGCTTTACCACACACCAAATGGTGCCAGTGAATTTCTCACCGAGATCTTCGGCCATGAAGTCAGCTACGAGGAGTGCGTGGAGACCGGTGAGCGCATCTGCAACCTCATCCGTGCTATCTGGGTGCGCGATGGCTACACCACCGTGGTCGATCCCTTCTGGGGCGGCGACTACGACACGCTGTGGGACATGCAGTTTAAGCGCCGCGATCCCGACGGCGTGCTCTTCACCGATCCCGACGGTTTCAAGGCCACCCGCGCCGATTACTACAAGGAGCGCGGCTGGGTTGACGGCGTCCCCACCCGGGCCACACTGGAGCGCCTGGGTCTCGGCTAC
>ONPY01000041.1 GCA_900319835.1 uncultured Eubacteriales bacterium
CACGGTGGGCCAGTTTGCGGACTTTCTCAACATTTCCCAGTCCAACGCCACCTACAAGGTCAACAACCTGATCAAAAAGGGCTATCTCGTGCGTCAGAACTCCACCACCGACCGGCGGGAGTATCACCTGATTCTGTCGGAAAAGTTCTACAACTATATGAATCTTCTGGCAAACTACGAGAAGACCGTCATGGAGCGCATCGAACAGCGCTTTCCCCAGGAGGATGTGGACTGTTTCGACCGGATGCTCAAGGTCATCTCGGACGAGCTGATGCCCGAGTGCAAAAAGTAAGTTTCAGGAATCTATAAACAAAGGAAGACGGATATGAAAACAAACGCCAACGCCTCCCCGCTGCGCCTCAACTACAAGCGCACTTTTCTCATCGGCTTTGCCTTCTTCGGCATCCTGCTGCTCTGGCAGGTGTACGACTCCTGGTGTCCCACCTTCCTGACGGACATCTTCGCCCGGCGCATGTACGGGCTCTCCTCCGCCCAGCTCAAGGCGGGCGACCCCAAAAAGATCCTGCAGGTGCAGTGGCTGGTCGGCATCATCATGGCCTGTGACAACCTGGCCGCGCTGATCCTGCTGCCCATCTTCGGCAACCTCTCCGACAAGACCGTGACCCCCATCGGCAAGCGCATGCCCTACATCCTCACGGGCACCTTTGTGGCGGCCGTGGCCTTCCCCTTCATTCCGCTGTTCTTCCACAACAACAACATCGTCGGCATGGTGATTCTCATGGGCATCGTGCTGATGTTCATGATGATGTACCGCAACCCCGCCGTGGCCCTCATGCCGGACATCACACCCAAGCCCCTGCGTGCCAAGGCCAACGGCATCATCAACATCATGGGCTATCTGGGCGGCGCCTTTGCAACGGTCCTGGGCATCTTCCTCAAGCTCTCCGACTACATCAACGCCGCCGATGAGGCCCGCAAGGTCTGGACCATCGAGCTGCCCTTCCTGATCGCCTCCGTGCTCATGGTCATCTCCGCCCTGGTGCTGTTCTTCACCGTCCGCGAAAACGACATCCACGAGGAGATGAAGGAGCAGATGGCCGAGGGCGAGAGGCTCGCCGCCATCGCCACCCCCATTGACGACGACAAGCCCATGTCCAGGGAGAACAAGACGATGCTGCTGGCGATCCTGGCAGCGGAGTTTCTCTGGTTCATGTCTGACAACGCCATCGGCACCTACATCGGCAACTACGTCATCTACTACCTCAACTCCGTCTCCTCCGCAACCATGGTGCTGACCATCGCGGGCGGCCTTGCCAGCGTCGTTGGTTTTGCCATCGCCGGCGGTATTGCCGACAGGATCGGCCGCAAGTGGACCATCACCTCCGGTCTCGGCATCACGTTTGTGGCGCTCGTCATCATGTGCTTTGTCGCCCCCACCGGCGTCACCGCCGCAAACGCCGCCCACGGGGAGTTCACCTTCCCCGCCATCCTGTACATCGTCTGGGCCATCAAGGGCTTCGGCATGGCGCTGGTACACAACTGCTCCTTCCCCATGGTGGTCGAGCTCTGTTCCTCCAAGAAGATCGGCAAGTTCACCGGCTACTACTACGCGGCCTCCATGTCCGCCCAGACCGTCACGCCCATTCTGCTGGGCCTTGTGTTCAACGTCACCGGCGCCTGGCGCACCCTGCCGGTCTACTCCTGCATCCTCACGGTCTGCTCCTTTGCGGTCTTCACCGCCCTGGTGAAAAACATCAAGGCCCACAAGGTGGAGAATGTGGTCGGTCTGGAAGCGCTGGACGGCGACTAATTTCGATCAAGTGCCAGCACTTGATCGAGTTTGCAGCCTGCTGCAGCGCACGCCTTCGGCGCACGTTTGCAGGCTGAGAAGTGTTTTTCCCGAGGCGCATGTCCTCGGGAAAAACAGATTTTAATCTTTCGCTTCGCGAAAAGAAACTTGAGGTATTGATCTGTGAACGTTTCCCTTTCCGAAAAGCTGAAAAAGCCCGCGCTCATCGGCGCAGGCGTCCTGGCGGCAGCCTGGCTGCCCCTGTTCCTGGTTGCCCCCGGCAGCATCACCAAGCGGCAGAAGGCCCCCTTCTACGGCAGGAGCTTTGCCCACCGCGGGCTCCATGTCGAGGACAAGAGCGTGCCGGAAAACTCTCTGGAGGCCTTCCGTCTGGCGGCCAGCGCCGGCTACGGCGTGGAGCTGGATGTGCAGCTGTCCAAAGACGGGCAGGTCGTGGTCTTCCACGACGATACCCTGGACCGCGTCTGCGGAGTACACGCCCGGGTGGATGAGAAGAGCTTTGACGAGCTGCGGCTGCTCCGCCTCTGCGGCACCGAGCAGCGCATCCCCCTGCTGACGGAAGCGCTGGCGGTCATCAACGGCCGCGGCCCCCTGATCGTGGAGCTGAAAAACGGCAGGCGCAACCGGGAGCTGTGTGAGAAGACCTACGCCATTCTCTCCGACTACGAGGGCCAGGTCTGCATCGAGAGCTTCAATCCCATGATCGTGCGCTGGTTTAAAAAACACGCGAGAGATCTGGTGCGCGGGCAGCTGGCCACCACGGTGAAGGATTACGGTGACACAGTGAAAAAGCCCACGGCTTGGCTCTTAAGCCATTGTCTGATGAATTTCCTGTCCCGGCCGCAGTTTATCGCCTATCGCATCGGCTTCCGGCCTCTTTCGGTGCGGCTGAGTGAGGCGCTGGGCGCCATGCGCTTCGGCTGGACGGCGCGCAACGAGCGAGCCGAGCGGCACCGTGACGCGGTGATCTTTGAGTTCTACCGTCCCCAGTTGAAGATCAAGTAAACAGCAAATCAAAAAAGCGCGCTGCAAAGTATATTCCGTCATTCCGAGCCAGTGCTCACACTGGCGTGGGAATCCGCTCTCAGAAATACGGATTGCCACACCAGTGACAGCGGTCACTGGTTCGCAATGACAGAAGAGGTGCTTTGCAGCGCGCTTTTTATGGCTTCGCGGGAATCAGTGCAGGTGGCCCTCCTCGCACTCCTCGCAGTCGGTGATCTTGAACTTCTCCTTGTCGTAGGGGATGTTGTGCTTCTCGTAGTAGTCGATCACCGCGGCGCGGACCGCCTGTTCGGCCAGGACCGAGCAGTGCAGTTTGTAGGCGGGCAGCCCGTCCAGCGCCTCCACCACCGCCTTGTTGGACAGCTCCAGCGCCTCTTCGATGGGCTTGCCCTTGATCAGCTCCGTCGCCATGGAGCTGGTGGCGATGGCGCTGCCGCAGCCGAAGGTGTTGAATTTCACGTCGGTGATGATGCCGTCGTCCACTTTGATGTACATGCGCATGATGTCGCCGCACTTGGCGTTGCCCACCTCGCCGATGCCGTCGGCGTCCTCGAGCTTGCCCACATTGCGGGGATTTTCAAAATGGTCCATGACCTTTTCGCTGTATAATGCCATTGTGTGTTCCTCCTTATGATTTGCAGAGCGCAGCTTTACCGCTTGCGAAGAAAAGTCCATTGCCCCGAAGGCCTTTGAAATCGTCTTTGGGGGCAGCTTTGCCGCCTCAAAGACACCCTGAGGCGAGCTGTGCGAGCCCTCGCTTCGACCAAGCGCGGCGTGCTTCGCCCCGCCGCGCGCGATAAAAGCGAGTGGTAATCAGCGGCGAAGTCTAGTTTCGCCGTTGAGAATCAGCAGAGATGTTCCTTTTCGCCCTTTTCCAGCGCGTCCCAGATGGGGGACATGTCGCGCAGATACTGGACGATGCCGGGCAGCACCTCGATGATGTAGTCGATTTCCTCCATGGTGTTGTATTCGCCGATGGAGAGACGCAGCGAGCCGTGGGCCAGCTCATGCGGGATGCCCAGGCTCAGCAGCACATGGCTGGGATCCAGCGAGCCGGAGGTGCAGGCGCTGCCGGAGGAAGCGCAGATGCCCTTCTTGTCCAGCAGGAGCAGCAGGCTCTCGCCCTCGATCCCCTCAAAGCACATGTTGACGGTACCGGGCACGTGGTGCTCGAGGCTGCCGTTGATCCTGCTGTGGGGGATCTTGCTGAGCTCCGCGAAGAGCTTGTCGCGCATGGCGCACATCTTCGCGGCGTTTTCCTCCATGTTGTCGCAGCTCTCCTTGAGCGCCGCTGCCAGTGCGCAGATGCCCGCGATGTTCTCGGTGCCGGCGCGCTTGCCGCGCTCCTGGGCGCCGCCCTCGATGAAGGAGAAGAGCGGGATGTTCTTGCGGCAGTAGAGCACGCCCACGCCCTTGGGCGCGTGGAACTTGTGGCCGGAGAGGGAGAGCATGTCGATGTTCATCTCCTCCACGTTCACCGGGATGTGGCCCACGGCCTGCACCGCGTCGGTATGGAAGGGGATGCCCTTTTCCCGGCAGAGGGCGCCGATCTCCTTGATGGGCTGGATGGTGCCCACCTCGTTGTTGGCAAACATCACGGAAACGCAGCAGGTGTCCTCCCGGATGGCGGCCGCCACGTCCTCCACGCGCACGACGCCGTCTTCATGCACGTCCAGCAGCGTCACCTCGAAGCCCTCCTTTTCCAGGGCCTTCAGGGTGTGGAGAATGGCGTGGTGCTCAAACTTGGTGGAGATCAGGTGTTTTTTGCCCTTCCGGGCGCCCAGTCTCGCGCAGGAGACCAGTGCCTGGTTGTCACTCTCGCTGCCGCAGGAGGTGAAGTAGATCTCCCGGGGGTTGGCGGCGCCGAGACACGCGGCCACGGTTTTTCTGGATTCCTCCAGAAGCTCGGCCGCACGCTGGCCGAAGGAGTAGAGACTGGAGGCGTTGCCCCAGTTCTCGGTCAGGCAGGGCAGCATGGCGTCCAGCGCCGTCTTGCTCACGCAGGTGGTAGCTGCGTTGTCTGCATACACAAACATGAAATCCAATCCTTTCTAATTTAATTCTTCCTCTTTGGCCCCCTTGCCCAAAGGGGGCTGTCACGCCCAAGGTGTGACTGGGGGATTCCCCCCTGTCTGTGTCTGGTTTCCCTTATTCCCGCCAGCGCGCGCCGGTGAGCAGATCGCTCAGGTTCACGCTGTCGAGGTATGCGTTGGTGATGGCGTCAAGCTCCTTCCACATGGGGAGCGTCAGGCAGAGGCCCGCCCGCTCGCAGCCGGCGGCGTCCTCCCGGACGCAGGGCACGGGGGCCAGGCTGTCCTCCAGGCAGCGGAGCACCTCCCCCGCCGTGCAGTTGGACGGTTCCTTTGCGATGCGGTAGCCCCCCTCCTTGCCCCGGCTGCTCTCCACCAGGCCCTCCTTTTTCAGGGCGCTGATGATCGCCTCCAAATACTTTTGGGAAATTTCCTGCCGGTCGGCCACCGTTTTCAGGGAGATGAAGCCATCCTCCCGGTGCCGGGCCAGATCCAGCATTACGCGCAGAGCATACCGCCCTTTGCTGGTCACATTCAAGGGCAGCCCTCCTTTCCAATTCCTACTTTTTTAATATACTATAAATTTACTAGGGATTAAATTGGCAATACTGCACAAACTTTTCAATATGTTCTTGTGCAAAAGTGAGAGCGCTCCTGATAAAGCGCTCTCACTTTGTCGACATCCCTCATTCTGTCATTCTGAGCAGAGGCGCAGCCGGAGTCGAAGGATCTCAAACGCTGAAGTCTGTACAGCGGGCGATGCTTAAGATTTCCCGGCCCCCGCTTTGTAAGCACGGATCACATCTCCAGCTTTTCCGCCACTTGATGGGCCGAGATGCAGAGGGCTTTTGCAAACTCCGCGTCCTCCGCCTGCACGGAAATCCGCACCGCGGAGCGCGCGGCGCTGGGGCTGATGTGCAGTTCATAGCCCCCGCCGTGTACGCGGATGCCGTCGTCAAATTCCGCCCCCAGTTCCAGCATCAGCTCCGAGAGCGCGCCCATGAGCTCGGCCCGATCCCGGCAGGCGCACTCGGCACAGGCCCCCTCCTCCGGCGCGTCCTTTGCCGGGGGCTCGTTTGGCAGGACGAACTGCTCTCCCGGCGTGACGCGCAGCTTCCCGTCCAGCGCGTCGGCGCAGCAGCGGTAATAGGCCTGGGGTGTGCCGATGTCGCACCAGTAACCCTCCAGCACCGCGCCGTGCAGCCGCTCGCCCTGCCGCAGCAGCAGGGGAAACAGATCCCGGCCGAAGTCGAAAGGCCCCTCCGGCACCGGCGCCATCGCCCGGGGCGAGAGCGCGTAGATGCCGGTGTTCACCAGGTCGCTCACCACCCGGGGCCAGGTCGGTTTTTCGATAAAGGCCCGGATGTCCCCCGCCCCGTCCGTCACCGCCAGACCGTAGCGCAGCGGCTGCGCGCTGCGGCAGAGAGCAATCGTCGCGGCGGCGCCGCTTGCCCTGTGCTCCTCCATCAGGCGGGAGAGTGAAAAGTCGCAGGCCGCGTCCCCGCTGATGACCAGGAAATCCTCATCCCCAAAGAAGTCCGCGCAGTTTTTGACGCCGCCCGCCGTGCCCAGCGCCTCGGTCTCGATGCGGTACTCCATGTGGACGCCGAAGCGGGATCCGTCCCCAAAGTGTGCCATGATCTCACCCGCCCGGTAGCGGAGGGTGCAGCAGATCTCGTCAAAACCGTTTTCCCGCAGCAGCCCCACGATGTGCTCTATCAGCGGTCTGCCCAGGAATGGCGCCATGGGCTTGGGGTGTTCTCCGGTCACGCTTTTGAGCCGCGTACCCATTCCGCCCGCCAGAATCACCGCTTTCATCCGCCGTCATCCCCCTGTTTTTCTTTTCTTTTTGTGTTATTGTCCGCCCAAAAAAGGAATTTATGATTGTAAAGAGCCGGCAGATTTGGTATAATGTAACATCGTATCCCCTTATTTGACGATTTGGTTCACAGAGAAGGAGGTGTCCCGATTGAACAAGACGCTGCGTCGGCTTGCCGAGCCCGGAAAGCTGCCGTTTCTGTTCCTTGTTCTCTTCGCTGCAGCGGCGCTCTATCTGGAGCATTACAGGCTGGCCGCAGCTGAGGGCGCGGCGATCCTGCTGCTGCTGATCTTCAACCTGATTTCCCGGCGCCGCAAAGAAAAGCAGCTGGCCGCCTATATTGAATCCATTACCTACAACACGGAAAGCGCCAAGAGCAGCACACTCATGAATTTCCCGCTGCCCATCGCGGTCTTTGCCATTGCGGATTCCCGCGTGATCTGGGGCAACGAGATGTTCTTTCAGATGGTGGGCGAGACCGGCACAAGGCTGGACGCGAACCTGGCCGAGCTGGTGCCCCAGTTTTCCGGCAAGTGGCTGCTGGAGGGAAAGACCCGCTACCCCACGCTGCTGGAGGTGCAGGGCAGGAAATACCAGCTGCACGGCAACCTGATCCACTCGGAAAAGGGCGCGGAGAACAGCGCCTTCATGGCCATCAGCTACTGGGTGGACGTGACGGACTACGACAACATCCGTATCCGCTACGAGAACACCCGCCCCGTGGCGGGCGTCGTCATCATCGACAACCTGGACGAGCTGGTGAAAAACCAGCCCGACCGCATCAAAAACGACCTCAGAGACGCCATTGAGGACAAGCTGGGCCAGTGGTGCGCGGGCTTTGACGGGATCCTCCGCCGCTATGACCGGGACCGCTACCTGCTGCTGATGGAGCACCAGGCCATGGAGACGCTCAAGGCCGACAAGTTCTCCATCACCGATGAAATCCACGAGGTGGTCAGCCCCAGCGGCATCGCCGCCTCCATCTCCATCGGCCTCGGCGCCGAGGGGGAAACCTTCGCAGAGGGCCTGCAGTTTGCCGACACGGCCGGGGAGCTGGCGCTCTCCCGCGGCGGCGACCAGACCGTCATCAAAAACCGCATGGGCTTTGAGTTCTACGGCGGCCGCGGTCTGGAGGTCGAAAAGCGCAACAAGGTCAAATCCCGCGTAGTCGCCAACGCCTTTGCCGAGCTGGTCAAGGACTCCTCCCGGCTTTATGTCATGGGCCACCGCTTCGGGGATCTGGACAGCTACGGCGCCGCAGTGGGCGTCTGCTCCATCGCGCGGCAGCTGGGCGTGAAAGCCAACATCGTGGCCGTCGTCTCCCGCTCCGCCGCCAAATCTCTGGCCGACCGGGTGTGCCGGGAGCCGGAATACCGGGACATTTTCATCGCCCCGTCCGAGCTGCCCGCCAAACTGGAGGAGGGCTCGCTCGTGGTGGTGGTGGACACCAGCCGCCCCGAGCAGGTGGAGGTGCCCGCGCTTCTCAGCGCCGGGGCAAAGGTCGCCGTCATCGACCACCACCGGGTGGGCGCGACCTATATCCAGGACGCGGCTCTCGGCTTCATCGAGCCCTACGCCTCCTCCGCCTGCGAGCTGGTCAGCGAGATTTTGCAGGAGCTGCCGGAGGCCGGCGCAGTGCTCCGCTGTGAGGCGGACGCCCTGCTTGCGGGCATTGTGCTGGATACCAAGAGCTTTACCATGCGCACCGGTGAGCGCACCTTCGACGCGGCCGCCTGGCTGCGCCGCATGGGCGCGGACACCGCCGCCGTCAAGCGCCTGCTGCAGCTGGATCTGGACGGCGCCGTGGCCAAGTATAAGATCCTCCAGCTGGCGGAGATCTACCGCGGCATCGCCGTGGCCGCCCCGGAGGAGCCGCAGGACCGTGTCGTGGCCGCGCAGGCCGCCGACGAGCTTTTGAACATTGCCGGCGTGGACGCCTCCGTTGTGGTGGCGCCGGACGGAAAGGGCGGCGCTTTCGCCTCCGCCCGCTCCATCGGGGATGTGAACGTCCAGCTGATCATGGAAGCGCTGGGCGGCGGCGGCAACCGCAGCGCCGCGGCTGCGCAGTTTTCCGACACGGGACTCCAGGACGCCGTCAAGAAACTTTACGACGCCATCGACAATTATCTTTCGTGAAAGGAGCAAGATAGATGAAGGTTATTTTCAATGTGGACGTGAGAGGTCAGGGCAAAAAGGGCGAGCTGAAGGACGTCTCCGACGGGTACGCCAGAAACTACCTGCTGCCCCGGGGACTCGCCGCCGAGGCCACCGCAGATAATATCAACGCCATGAAGCTCAAGGAAAAGGCCAAGGCCGCGCAGCTGGCCCGTGAAAAGGCCCAGGCGCTGGAAAACGCCAAGAAGCTCGAGGGCGTGCAGGTGATCATCCGCGCCCGCGCCGGCGGGGCCGGCAAGCTCTTCGGCGCCGTCACCTCCCAGGAGATCAGCGACGCGCTCAAGGAGCAGTTCGACATCGACATTGAGAAGAACAAGATCGTGCAGGCCGAGCCCATCAAGAGTTTTGGCAGCTACACCGTCAAGGCCAAGCTGGGCTTTGAGACCAGCGGGAACATCAACGTTCTGGTCGTAGAGGCATAAAAAAAGCGTACGGCGTCCTCGGGCGCCGAGAGGGATTAAGCCATGGATGAACTGCTGGGCAGGAAGATCCCCTACTCCGCGCCCGCGGAGCAGGCGGTCATCGGCTCTATGCTCATTGACCCCCGGTGTGTGCCGGAGGTCCTGGAAAAACTGAAACCGGATGAGTTCTATCTGCAGCTCAACCGCGATATCTATGAGACCATCTACGCCATGTTCTCCTACAGCCAGGCCATCGACCCGGTGACCGTGCTGGGGCAGATGAAGGTCCGGGGCGTGTACCAGGACAACTGCGAGGAATACCTGGCGGAGATCATGCGCGTCACCCCCACCGCCGCAAACGTGCTCGAGTACGCCGCCATCGTGCGTGACCGGGCTCTGCTGCGCCGTCTGGGTGAGGCTGCCGACGAGATCGGCAAGCTGGTCTACGAGGGCTCGGGCGAGGCAGAGAGCATGCTGGAAAACGCCGAACGGCGCATCTACGCCCTGCGGCAGGGCCGCAACGTGGGCGGGCTGATGCCCGTGTCCTCGGTGGTACAGAACGTGTTTGACCAGCTGGCGGAGGCCGCCTCCTCCGGCAACGCGATCCCGGGCATCTCCACGGGTCTGGCCGATCTCGACCGCGTGACCCTGGGCTTGAACAAGTCGGAGCTGATCCTCATCGCCGCCCGCCCCGGCATGGGCAAGACCAGTATTGCCCTGAATATGGCGCTTCATGCGGCGCTCAACGAGCACCAGACCGTGGCCATCTTCTCTTTGGAGATGTCCCGCGAGCAGCTGGTGACGCGTCTGCTCTCCCGCGCGGCGCTAATCCCCTCCCAGAATCTGCTGACGGGGCAGCTGTCCGACCAGCAGTGGCGGGACGTGTCGGACGCGGCCCAGGCGCTCAGCGCCACCGACATCCGCATCGACGACAACCCCACCCTCACCGTCTCGGACATGAACGCCCAGTGCCGCAGGGTCGCAAATCTCGGCCTTGTGGTCATCGACTACCTGCAGCTGATGCAGTCGGCGGGCTCGGGCCACTCCTGGTCGAACGAGAGCCGCACCCAGGCTGTCAGCGATATCAGCCGTATGCTGAAAATCATGGCCAAGGAGCTCAACGTCCCCGTCATCTGTCTGTCCCAGCTCTCCCGCGCCAACGAGTCCAGGCAGGACAAGCGCCCCATGCTGTCCGATCTCAGAGAGTCCGGCGCCATCGAGCAGGATGCGGACGTGGTCATCGGCCTGTATCGCGACGGTTACTACAACAAAGAGAGCGAAAACCCGAACCTCGCAGAGGCGATCATCCTGAAAAACCGCAAGGGCCAGACCGGCACGGTGGAGCTTTTGTGGCTGCCCGAGTACACCAGCTTCAGCATGCTGGAAAAGCGCCGGGACGAAGATGATTGATCTTGATTTTACCCCCCTGCTGGGGAAAAAGCTGCTGGCCGCCGTCTCCGGCGGGGCAGACTCCATGTGTCTGCTGCACCTGCTATTTACGGCAGGGCTGGACGTGACCGCCGCCCACTTCGAGCATGGCATCCGCGGGGAGGAATCCCTGCGCGATCTGCGCTTTGTGGAAACCTGGTGCCGGGAGCACGGCATCTCCTGCCTGGCCGGGCACGGCGACGCCCCCGGCTACGCGCTCTCCCACGGCATGAGTCTGGAGCAGGCAGCGCGGGAGCTGCGCTACGCCTTTCTGCGAAACTGCGCCGACGAGATCGGCGCGGAATATATCCTCACCGCCCACAATCTGGACGACAACGCCGAGACCCTGCTCTTCAACCTTGCCCGCGGCAGCGGGACAGCCGGGCTCTGCGGCATCCCCGCCCGGCGCGGGGAGATTGTCCGCCCGCTGCTCTCCGTCTCCCGTGCGGAGATTGAAGATTATCTCAGCGAAAACCAAATCCCCCACGTGGAGGACAGTACCAACCGGGAGGACGCGTATACCCGCAACTTGATCCGGCACCGGGTGGTCCCCGCCCTGCGGGAGGTCAACCCCCGCTTTGACGAGGCCGCGGCCCGCACCGCCGCCCTCGCCGCGCGGGATGAGGAGTTCCTCCAGTCCCTGGCAGCAAACTTTCTCCGCAGGGAGCTCACAGACGGCGGTGTCTCCCTGGCCGCACTCCGGGATTTGCACCCGGCGGTGGCGTCCCGGGTCATCCGTTCGCTTCTCCCCGGTCTCTCCGCCCGGCACACGGAGCTGGCCCTGCGCTTTCTGTCGGAGGACTCCCCCGCTTCCCTTGTCCTGCCGGGCCGCACGCTGCGGCGGGAACAGGGCAGGCTCACGCCGGGTCCGCGGACATGGACGCCGCTTCCGCCCCGCGCGCTGCGCGCGGGCGAAACGCTCGCGCTGCCGGAGGCCGGTCTGCGCCTCACGGTCGAAGTGTCGGCCTACTGTGGAGAAATTCACGACTTGTTCAAGACTTCTTTTGTCAAATATGAGATGATACATCCCGATCTCCTGTGTACCTCCCGTCAGCCCGGCGATCAGATCCGGCCTGTCGGCCGGGGCTGCGCCAAGAGCTTCAAGGCGCTGTTTCAGGAGGCGGGCGTAGAAATTGCCCGGCGCGCCAGCATTCCGGTCATCCGGGATGAAGCGGGCCCCCTGCTTCTCTACGGGGTGGCCCTGGATGAGCGGGCGCTGCCGGTCCCGGGCGAAAAGGCCTGGAAGCTCTGCTTTTCTGAATACTAAATCATACAGGAGATACACACATGACCAACGATATTGAGCGGGTACTGATCAGCGAAGAGGAAATCGAGGCCGAGGTCACCCGGGTGGGCCGCCAGATCACCGAGGACTTTCGGGACAAGAATCCCATCTTTGTCGGGGTGCTGAAGGGCTGCTTCATCTTCATGGCGGATCTGATGCGCCATGTGGACATCAAGTGTACCATGGATTTCATGGCCGTCTCCTCCTATTCCGGCACCAGCTCCACCGGCGCGGTCAAGATCAACAAGGACCTCGGTCAGGACATTGAAGGCCGCCACGTCATTATTGTGGAGGACATTCTCGACTCCGGCGTGACGCTGAGCTATCTCAAGCACTATCTGCTGGGCCGCAAGCCCGCCTCCATCACCATCGCGACGCTGCTGGACAAGCCCGCCCGGCGCAAATCCGACATCGTGGCAGACTACTCCTGCTTTGAGGTGCCCGACGCCTTCGTGGTGGGCTACGGTCTGGACTATAACGAGCAATACCGCAACCTCCCCTATATCGGGGTCTTGAAGCCTGAGGTCTATTCCTGAGGCAGGATACACAGCAAGCAGTCCCAAGAAGGATGTGAACAAGATTGAATTCTAAACGCGCCAGAGATTTAGGCTTTTACGTGCTGCTCATCGCCATCATGATCGCCGTAATCTTCACCATGACCCAGAGCTCCGAGGCCAAGGAGCTCAAGGAGTACTCCGACCTGGTGGATCTCTTTGAAAACGAGAAGGTCCAGTCCTTCACCACGGAGGGCAACACCATCATTCTGCAGGTCAGGACCGAGAGCGGGGAGCCCCCCACCGAGGAAATGACCTACGATCTGATGAGCTTCAACGTCTTCTACAACGATTTCAGTGAGATCATCAAAGAGCAGTACGCCTCCGGCGTGCTGGAAAAGTACGACTATGACGAGGGCTTTGTGGTCCCCTGGTGGGCCAGCATGCTACCCTACATTCTGGTCATGGGCGGGGCCATGGTCCTGTGGTACTTCATGATGAGCCGCTCCGGCGGCGCGGGAGGCGTGGCCAAGTTCTCCAAGGCCCGCACCCGTCTCGGCAGCGACGAGAAGAACAAGAAGACCTTCAACGACGTGGCCGGCTGCGACGAGGAGAAGGAGGAGCTCAGCGAGATCGTCGACTTCCTCAAGGATCCCAAGGCCTACACCGCCATGGGTGCCCGCATCCCCAAGGGCGTGCTGCTGGTCGGCCCTCCGGGCACCGGCAAGACCCTGCTTGCCAAGGCCGTGGCGGGCGAGGCCGGCGTGCAGTTTCTGTCCATCTCCGGCTCCGACTTTGTGGAGCTGTATGTGGGCGTCGGCGCAGGCCGTGTCCGCGATTTGTTTGAGCAGGCCAAGAAGGCCGCTCCGGCCATCATCTTCATTGACGAGATCGACGCTGTGGGCCGTCAGAGAGGCAGCGGTCTCGGCGGCGGCCACGATGAGCGCGAGCAGACGCTCAACCAGCTGCTGGTGGAGATGGACGGCTTCGGCTCCAACGAGGGCGTCATCGTCATGGCGGCCACCAACCGCGCCGACATTCTGGATAACGCCCTGCTGCGTCCCGGCCGCTTTGACCGCCAGGTCTACGTCGGTCTGCCGGACATCCGCGGGCGCGAGGCCATTTTGAAAATCCACGCCAGAGACAAGCAGCTGGCCGAGGACGTCGACCTCAACTCCATCGCCAAGGGTACCCCCGGCTTCTCGGGCGCGGATCTGGAGAACCTCATGAACGAGGCGGCGCTGCTGGCTGTGCGGCGCAAGCACCGCTTCATCAACATGGAGGACATTGACGAGGCCATTTTGAAGGTGCAGATGGGCCCCGAAAAGAAGTCCCGCAAGATGAGCGACAAGGCCCGGCGCCTCACCGCCTATCACGAGTCCGGCCACGCGGTGGCGGGCCGGTACCTCGAGCACGTGGATCCCGTACACTATATCACCATCATCCCCCGCGGCGGTGCGGGCGGCTTTACGCTCTTCCGCCCCCAGGAGGATCTGGAGAACTTCAAGTCCAAGGCCGAGATGTTTGAGAGCATCGTCATGGCGCTGGGCGGCCGCACGGCCGAAAAGCTGTTTCTGGACGACATCTCCACCGGTGCCTCCGGTGACATTCAGCAGGCCAGCTCCATCGCCCGCGACATGGTCATGCGCTACGGCATGAGCGAGCGCCTGGGCCCCATCTCCTACGACAATGCCGGGCACTCCATCTTCATCGGCCGCGACTTCGGCCAGACCAAGAGCTACTCCGAGGAGACGGCGGGCATGATCGACGAGGAGGTCAAGAAGATCTTCGACGAGGCCAGCGCCAGATGCGAACAGATCCTCACCGAGCACGCCGATCAGCTGCGCGCCATTGCCGAGTATCTGCTGGAGCACGAGACCATGGAGGCCGAGGAGTTCAACTACTACTTCGAGCACGGCGAGTTTATGCCCATGGCCCCCCAGGACCTGCGCAAGGTCAAGGAGGACAAAACCATTGAGCGCCCCGCCCGCAAGATCTCCATGACGGACGGCGGGGAGGCTCCCGCCGCCGAGCCCGCTCCGGAGCAGGCGCCTGTCGAGAGCGCTCCCGCCCCGGCGGAGGAGTCCTCGCCCGAGAGCTCTGAGAAGCAGGAATAAGTTTTCTGAGAGCGAGACAACGAAAAATCGCCTCCGCCCACGTTCGGGCGGGGGCGATTTCGTTTTCTGCCAAAACAGCATCAAAGAGATTCGGACACGAGCTTGACCAGCAGCAGGGCTAGCACGCCCAGGATGATGGGTCGGGTGATCTTGGCTCCCTTGCTCATGGCAAGGCCGGAGCCGATGTAATTGCCCAGCATGTTGCAGCCCGCCGCGGCCAGGCCCAAAGGCGCCAGCACGGTGCCGCCGCGCAGGAAGACCGCCAGCGCCGTGAGGTTTGTGGTCAGGTTGATCACTTTGGCCTGGGCGTTGGCCGTCCCCACGGAGAGCCGGGCAAAAACCGTGAAAGCGACGATCAGAAAGGTGCCGGTCCCCGGGCCATAGAAGCCGTCGTAAAAGCCGATCAGCAGCGCGGCCGCCACGCAGACCGTGAGGGTCCTTGGGGCGGAGACCTCCTCGTCCTGCTCCCGGTCCGGAAAGAGGCGGCGGTTAAGCACCAGGAAGGCGGCTACCGGCAGCACCGCAAGAAGCAGGCCGCGGATCAGGCGCTCGTCCGCCATCAGGGACAGCCGCGAGCCCAGCGCCGAGCCCAGCATGGCGGCGGCCACCCCGGGCAGCGCCAGCTTCCAGCGCACGAGGCCGTTTCGGATGAAGCGGATCGTGGTCAGCGAGGTTCCGCAGGCGGAGGAGAGTTTGTTTGTGCCGATGGCCAGGTGCGTCGGCAGCCCCGCCAGCAGGTAGGCCGGCAGGGAGATCAGTCCCCCGCCCCCGGCAATGGAGTCGACAAAGCCAGCCAGAAACAGCAGCGGGCAGACAATCAAAAACATCTTCGGTGTGAGCGTCATATCAGTTCTTTTTCTTCTGCACCAGCAGATAGACCGGCAGGCCGACCAGCGTGATGGCGACGCTGGCCAGGGCCATGAGCCGCCCGCGGCTGCCGGACATGAAGAGCTGGCTTGCCACGACGAACACACCGCTCGCGATGGCCAGCGCCGGAATCACAGGATAGCCGGGGACCTTGTACTTTCGCTCAAGCTCCGGGTGGGTGCGCCGCATGCGGATGACGCAGAAGAAGGTCAGCGTGTAGAAGATCCAGCAGGAGAAGGTGCCCATATCCGTCAGCAGATCGAACTGCCCGATCAGGGAGTAGAGCGCGGCCAGGGTACCCACCAGGATGATCGCGTTGGCCGGAACCAGCTTTTGGTTGAGTCTGGCAAGTTTCTCGCTGCCGGGAAGCATCCCCTCCCGGGCCAGATAGTAGGCGACCCGGGAGCCGGAGAGCAGGAAGCCGTTTCCCGCGCCAATGACGGAGATGATGATGCCGATGGCGATGATGGTGCCGCCCGCGCTGCCGAAGAGCCTGGAAGCCACCGCGGCCGCCGGGGACTCGATGTGCATCAGTTCACTTGCCGGGATCACCCGGATGTAGGCGATGTTGATGAGCAGATAGACCGCCATGATGATGCTCACGCCGCCGACAATGGCCCGCGGCAGATCTCTGGCGGGGTTTTTCATCTCGCCGGCGATGGCGCCCACGTTGGTCCAGCCCTCGAAGGCAAAGAGTACGGCCAGCAGCGTGGTGCCGAGGGCGGAGCCTGCGTTGATCCCCTCGCCCACCACGGGCGTCAGGATCGGCGCTCTGCTGCGGCCCAGGACAAAGCCCACGATGGTGATAAGAAACAGCGGGATCAGCTTGCAGACCGTGGAGACGATCTGGAACTTGCTGGCCGAGCCAGAGCCCAGGGTGTTTAGGGCCACCACGCCCGCGATGATGCCCAGTGCCACGGGCATGGCGATGTTGACGCCAAGCAGCCCGGAGAGCTCCGTCCCGACCTTGACGCCATATCCGGCCAGATACGCGGGGTAGAAAATCACCACCTGCATCCAGCCCGCGAGGAAGCCCACGCGGCGGTCGTAGACCTCGCCCAGGTAGGTCACCATGCCGCCGGTGCGGGGGATCAGCACGGCGATCTCGGCAAAAGTCAGGGCGCCGAAAATGCTGATCAGGCCGCCGATCACCCAGGACAGCAGGCCCAGACCGGGCGCGCCGCCGGTGGCCTGGTAGATGGCGTAGGGTTTGAAGAACACGCCGGCGCCGATGACACAGCCCACCACAATGGAGATGGCGGACATCACGCCCATATTCTTTTTCATTTCATTCGTCTGTTTTTCCATGCTTTTTTCCTTCTGTTCTTCTCAACTGCGCCGTCTCAAAATGCGCGGCTTTTGTCAGGCCGGCTTGCACACAGTCTCCTGCCCGGTCTGGTCGTTGACCCAGTGGAGCTTGTCGTCCTGGATGAAGAAGCGTCCAGTCCCGTTGTAGCTCTCGTCCGACACCGTGTAGTGGCTTTCGTCGGTGTAGGTCTCCACCCAGTAGTGGCCGTCCGTATATTCCATGATATCCTTTTTGGATACATTGGCCGTCATGGTCCAGCGGGACCTCTGCCAGGCAGAGCTGGACCAGGAGATATCCACATTCATGCTGCCCTCGCCCCGGTAGGTGAAGTTGATCTGGCAGCGGCCGGCGATCTCCTCCGCCCAACGGCCCTCAAAGCCCTGTCTCTTCGGTGCGGACGTGGGTGCGGGCGTGGGTGTGGGCTGGCCCTTGATCGTGATGAGCGCGGTCTTGGTGTCGGTCGAGCCGGAGTCGTTCGAGAAGCGGCAGTAGACCTTCCAGCCGTTGAGTTCCACCGGGATGTTGTCCAGCGTCATGTCCTTGGAATAACCCTTGATGATCTTCAGCGTGGGAAATTCCTTGGCCATCTGGAGGTAGTCGAGATCCTTCGACCCGTCGGGGCTCACGAAATGCCACTCGGCGATCTTGGCGTTTTCATAGCGCGTGACAAACTGGCACTTGCCGCCCACCGCCACGGTCTCGGAGCCGGGGTCTTTCGTGATCACGGGCGCGTTGGGATTGCTGGGTGCGGCAGAGCTTCCGCTGCCGGTCCCCGCACCCTTCACCGTGATGAGCGCCGAGGCAGTGTCCGTCGAGCCGAAATCGTTGGAAAAGCGGCAGTAAACCTTCCAGCCGTTGAGCTCGGCGGGGATCTTGTCCAGGGTCATGTCCTTGCCGTAGCCGTCGATGATCTTCAGGGTCGGAAACTCCTCTGCCGCCTTCAGATAGTCGATATCCCGGCTCCCGTCAGGGCTCACGAAATGCCACACCGCCCACTTGGCGTTTTCATAGCGGGTGACGAACTGGCACTTGCCGCCCACGTTCACGGTCTCGCCGGTGGGATTCTTCTTGACCACCGGCAGATTGGAGGACGCAGGCTTTGCCGTCGGTGCCGGGGTAGGCGCCTGTGTGGGCGCGGGCGCCAGAGTGGGTGCAGGCGTCTGGGCCGGCGCGGGTGCCAGTGTGGGCACGGGTTCCTGGGCCGGTGCAGGCTGGGACGTCGGGGTGATCGCGAACCCGCCTTCCGGTGTCCCGGCCGGCGTGGGTTCCGCCGTTGCGGACTGCGCCGGGGCCGCCGTCTCCACGGGCGCAACGGTCACAGTCTCCGCGTTGTTCTTCTTTTTCCCGCAGGCGCTCAGCGTCAGCAGGGCCAGAAGGATACAGAGGACAATAAACAGTTTCTTTTTCATAGGATTGACCTCTCGCGTTGAAATATTTGCAACTGCATTGTACTCCCAATTGCAAAACTTTTCCACATAAATGTTCTTAATTTCCGCGGCTTCATATTTTGTGTGCGGGCAGCGTTTGAGTCCCTCGCTGGGCACCAAAAATCACCGCCCCATCACTGCTCAAAAGGCACTACTCCAGCGGGGACTCGCTTGCATTTGATTTCCCTTGCGGGGGACGGGAAATCAAATAAAAGAATTCGCCAGTGTGAGCACTGGCTCATGCACACGCCCCCGGCGTGTGCGGACATGATTCGAGTCCCTCGCTGGGCACCAAAAAAGAGCAGCCAAAAGGCTGCTCTTTTTTGGTGCTCCAGCGGGGACTCGAACCCCGGACACCCTGCTTAAAAGGCAGGTGCTCTACCTCCTGAGCTACTGGGGCAAATCGTCGGAGCAAGCTTCAGATCGGCCCGCTTCTGCACATGCGCGAAAGCTTGCTCCCTCCGCTGCTCCTCCTCTCAAAACCGAACCCGCTGCGCTGGGCTTCGGTTTTGGAAAGCGTGAGAATGTGGACGTCTCCCCCCAAATCGAAAGCTTCGCTTTCGATTTGGAAAGGAAGGAGGAGACTGAGGATGCGCAGCTTTCGCGGCTCTTTCGCAAACCGCGGAAGCGTAGCGGATCAGGCTTCTCCTGACGCCGTGGCTGGGATGGCGGGACTCGAACCCACTATATCGGAGTCAAAGTCCGGTGTGTTACCATTACACTACATCCCATCGTGATGAAAAACCGAGGCCGGTGCAGCCAGCCTCGGCTAATCGTTAAGTGGGGTGGGATATGGGGCTCGAACCCACGACACCCGGAACCACAATCCGGTGCTCTACCAACTGAGCTAATCCCACCAAATCGTCCAGGCAAGCTTCGGATCGACCCGCTTCCGCGTATACGCGAAAGCTTGCTCCCTTCGCTGCCTGTCCTCTCGAAATCAAAGCATTCGCTTTGCTTTCGTTATTTCCTTGTTTCCCTTCCGGGAGCTTATCATAAACTCAAAGCCGAAGCTCTGAGAGGATTCTCCATTTGCTGGGGAATCTATATAAAACACATCGGCACACTCGCGCCAATGGCGGTCGACTGAACCAAACACAAAGCCCAACGAAGTGGGTTTGTGTTTGAAAGGAAGAAGGAGTGAGGATCCGCGCAGCATTTGCGGCACTTACGCAAACCGCAAATGCGGAGCCATCCGAACTTCTTCTGACGCTGGCACGCCAAGAGGGATTCGAACCCCCGACCTACTGCTTAGAAGGCAGTTGCTCTATCCTGCTGAGCTATTGGCGCATATGTGCTGCCGCTCAGCTTGAACGTCCTTACTGGAGCGGGTGATGGGAATCGAACCCACGTATCCAGCTTGGAAGGCTGGTGTTCTACCATTGAACTACACCCGCACGTCGTCCCATTCAGCCCTGAGATAATACCATATACAGGCGGCGGATGTCAACAGCTTTCTGAAAATTTTTTCCGGTCGGTTTGTAGGGTTTACAATGATGTGTGACAGAAAGTGAAAAAAAGATAGCGAATAGGAGTGGCCTGTATTAAGGTTGAGTTGTCGAGACAAAACCGAAAGG
>ONPY01000021.1 GCA_900319835.1 uncultured Eubacteriales bacterium
CTGGGCGGGGATACTTCTCTTGCCTGCTCCGCTGAAACGCAAAGCAGAATTGACGAACAGGTCGTTGAGCTTGTTCGAAAACAACATGAAAAAGCGCTGGCCATTCTGAAAGACAATCGCGGCAAGCTGGATGAACTGGCATCCTATCTGTACGAACACGAAACCATCACAGGGGAAGAGTTCATGCAGATCCTGAACGCGGCATAAAACTCATGAAAAGAACTGCCCGCAGGGGTTTATGGCGCGCATACCAATTGTGTGCGCCCCAAACTCCTGCGGGATTGTTATGATCTCTCTGCCTCCCGCCAGAGGACTCCGGGCAGGCTCGCAGCCCGTCCCGGGGATAGATGAAAAATATCCTAATTTGATAGATGAAAAATATCCTAATTCCAGTAGATTTAGTGCCTGTTGTATGCTATTCTATTAAAACAGAAAAAACCGAGCTGAAACAAAGCCGGTATAGAAGAAGCAGGAGGAAGGAAACATGAAAAAGCTGATCTGCTTGATTTTGACGGTCTGCATACTTTTTGCATTGGCAGCTTGCGGAGAAACGAAACCCGCGGAGCCGGAAATCATAGAATGGACCCGGCAGGGCACTTATGAAGACGAGAGCGGCAATCATCTGATCGTTAACCTCTCCGAGACGGAAGGCTATGAGGGCTGGGCTGTCTCCCTGATGCTGGACGGTGAAGCGATCGGCTGGATCATCCATCAGGAAGGAAATGCCCTGCGCGGCAACCTGAACGGCTGGGATGAGAATTTGGATCCCTTCAACGTTACCATTACCGAAGAGGGCGAAGACGGCCTCAAACTCGAAGTTGAGGGCGGCGAGACCTACTATTTCACACCGGTGGATATGCCGGAGGCAACGATCATTGTCACTGTCAACATTGAGGGCTGGGGCCATATCGCATACGCCGAGGGTGAGGAAGCGCCGGAGATCGATCCGGAGTTCCCGGCCCAGTCTGCCTATATCGGCCTGGCCGAACCGGCTGTCCATACCTTCCTGGCCGAGCCGGAGGCGGGCAATCTCTTTGTAAAATGGACAAAGAACGGAGAAGACTATTCGACCGAGCCACAGATCACGCTTCTGCTGGACGAAAGTGCGGAATACACTGCCGTGTTTGAGGAAGATCCGAACTGGCAGAATCCTGTGATGAATTTCGTCGGGGAGTACCAGTGCGACCGGGCGCATGCCACGGTAAAGTGCTGGGGCTTTGATGAAGCGTTTATCACTATCGAGTGGGGCAGCAGCGCCTGGGAGCAGACTCGCTGGATCATCGTCGGCAAGCTGGATACTGACACGCTGGCCATCAGCTATTCCGGCGCCAGCAAAGCAGAGCTTGTCTATGATGAGCAGGGCGAAATCAAGAGCGATGAGTCCGTTTATGACGACGGCACCGGAACCATCGCCTTCCACGACGACGGAACCTTTACCTGGCACGAGGATCAATCCGAAACCGGGGAGGATATGGTGTTCGAATGGATCCCGGCCATGGGCGACGGCTCCATCTCCATGCCAAATCCCTGGACGGAGGCCGACAGCGCGGAAGCTGCGGCGGACGGAGCGGGCGTCGGCTATTTCAAGCTTCCGGAAGCCGGAGCGGAAGTAGTCGGAGGCCCGATCGGTTGGGAGTTCTACCGCTATACGGATCTGCTTGCCGAGGCAAACGGCTATGTTGGCGCTGCGGAGCTTACCGTACGGAAGGGTGTGAACCGGCCGGATCATGAGGTGAGCTACGACACGTCCGATGTGTCCGGCGATTATACCGCCTATGCATATGATTGGACGATCGAGGCAGGTGGATGGCAAATCCGATGCTTTGGCAACGAGGAGGGTCGGGCGATGAAAGCAATCTGGTCCTCTGACAACTTCAGCTATTGCATCCTAGTCCGCGGTCAGGGGGATCTTCGGGATACCTACGGCCTCGGCTCTGACGACATCGCTTCCCTCGTCGACGCGATCGCATAGTGATCAGCAAACAAAGCTCTCAGGGCTCTGCTGGCATATGCTTTTCATCTTACCGATACGTAAAACAAAGGGGCTGTGAAAAAAGTCCCTGAAAAAAAAGAAGGACACTTCCAAGCGAAGGTACTTGGAAGCGTTCTCCTTTTTTGGTACAATTTTTGTGTCATGAAAAACAGCACCGGAAAGAATTATAGTCCAAAGCAGGGAAGATTACCAGTGTTTCTTGCAGAAAGTTTAGAAATCTGCGATCCGGTATTGGCATTTGACGAGATCATGGAGGAGATCGGAATCGAACAGTATCTGAAACCGGAGGGATACAAGTCCTATGGACGGCCAAGCTACTGTCGGGTCAACATGCTGAAAACGATCTTGTTCAGCTTTATGGACACAGGCTACGCATCGTTGCGTGAGCTGGAAGACCGTTGCAAGGTGAATCTGCGGTACATGTATTTAATGGACTACGAAATACCCAGCTATCACTGCTTCGGAGACTTCATCAATGAAGAACTGACGGATACGATAGAAGTAATATTCCGTGCGGTGATGAAACATATTTGCGAAAAAGAACATGTAGATATGCAGCATCTGTACATCGACGGTTCGAAGTTCGAGGCCAATGCAAACAAGTACACCTGGGTGTGGAGGAAAGGCACGGAGAAATCCAGATACCGGCTATTTGCAAAGATTACGAATTTGCTCGGCGAAATGAACGAGGATCTTCGCTGCGCTGGGTTTCATATTGAGACAAACACGGAATACACACCGGACTGTCTCATGGAGATCTCGGAACGGTATTTTTCGCTGACCGGCCTGGATCGGAGCCGCTTTGTATACGGACGGGGGCATCACAAGACACGGGAGCAAAGGCATTACGAACTGCTGGATCTCTACACAAAGACATTGAGCGAATATGTAGAAAAGCTGCTCATTTGCGGGCCGGATCGCAACAGCTATTCCAAGACCGACCATGACGCCACCTTCATGCGGATGAAACGGGACTACATGGGCAACGATCAGCTTCTGCCGGCTTACAATGTTCAGATCGGTGTTGCGGATGAATACATCGCTGTTGTAGACGTGATGCAGTACCGTTCAGACATGGACTGCTTCATTCCACTTATGGAGAAATTCAAGGAGCTGTACGGATTCTACCCGAAGTTTCCCATTGCCGATGCAGGCTACGGCTCCTTCAACAACTATCTCTACTGCCAACAGCACGGGATGGAAAAGTTCATGAAGTTTCCTATGTACGAGAAAGAAACGAAGGATGAAAAATACCTCAAGGATCCGTTTCGCGCGGTGAACTTCAAAACCGATGCTGACGGAAATCTCCTCTGTCCAAACAGCAAAAAATTCAACTTCGCCTACCGTACTGCGGTAAAGGGCAACCTCTACGGACGACAGAATGAGATTTATGTGTGTGAAGACTGTACTGGCTGCCCCTATTCCCAGCGAGAGACATTATATTGCGCGGAAAGCGTTTCAGCAATGGAAGCGGCCGTCGTTTCGGCGTCATCCGAACTGTGCGTAATCTCGAGATAAATCTCGGGATTGTCGGGGTTATCCAAGACTGAGATGAACCGTTCACAGTCCGCTTCACTCTGTCGTACGAAATTCTCGTAGTCGTAACCCATCTCAAAGCCAAGCGCGTCGTTCCGGATCGCCTCATAATGAACGGTCTGTTCCGTTCCTTCGAGTGGGACAGTTCCCTCAAAGTGTTCTCCGGGCCGCAGAGCCAAATCGGATTCCGCTGCTGCGGCGGGGTCAGCTGCGGCAGCCGTTCCATCCGCTGCCTCCGTGCATATCCGTGCCGTTCCCGTAATTACGCTCTGCACGATTACTTCGACCGTATATTCGCCGGGTTCAGCGGTAAAGACTGCGCTGTCCCCACCGCTGACAGTCGTTTCGTAGGCACACACGTCGGGGAAATCGTCAGAGCCCAGTACGCCTGTCATGAAGCGAAGAGAGAGCTTCCCACCTTTATCCATACCGGTCGCATCTACTACGACCTGCTCGTTTTCGCCAACGGTCAGATAACCAAGCCCCATGCTGTCTTTGGGGCCGCGGTCTGCAGTGATGCTGATGCTGTTGTCTTCATTTGTGCTCACGCCGAAGACGGGCTTTTGTCCGCAGGCAGAAAGCAGAAGAACCATGGCAAGGAGCATCAGAGCCAGGCTTTTCTTCATTCTTTTCATCATCAAATCATTCGTCCTATTCATCTTACACCCTCACTTCGATCGTTGTTTTCATCGGTTTGTATTCTGGTGAAACTGGAATAATGTCCATCTGTTTTTTCCTAAAAGTTGGGCTTCCAAACAAAAAGGCCTTCGCCCGAAGCAATCTGCCTGATTAGTTCCAACAGTTGTGAATCCGGATTAAAAACAGTCAAATGTGTGTCATCGGGTTCTGAAAGGATCATGCTTTTGCCTATCATGATATAGAGATATCTTTTTTTCATCTCGTCGGCAATGTGCTTCGGCAGCGGATTGATCACCGCTTCATCGCCTATCGATA
Source organism: uncultured Eubacteriales bacterium (assembly GCA_900319835.1). The sequence goes on from ONPY01000021.1 coordinate 4,484, forward strand.
TGTCTCTATAGCAATTCAGCTTCAAAATCAGATCGATATGTTTTTGCTTTATCTCTTCTATCCGATCGTCTTGCAGGAAATAATCTTCAACCGCAAAGTATTGTCCCGGGCTGCCTTTGGGCACTTGTGACGGCAATATGTCGACAATCCAATATGGGCATTGAAGCAGTTCTTCCACTGTTTTCTTCACTTCAAAGGTCTCCAAAAACTCTGAGTTGTTGTGAGCCTCAGCCGGCTGCATGACCTTCTCCTCGCAGTCCCTGCACAGGCTTCAGTTTAGCCCATTTGTTGATTTTTATGATCATGAATACAGTAAGCCCAATCAACAACAGTGCCGAGGCAAGAACCAGTATAATATACATATCATCCATCTTAAGGGCGGAAATGGAACTGTCAAACAGCGTGTGCAGGAGCGCAGGGATAAGCACGGCCGGAATGTAATAGCCTTTCTTTCCCGACTCCAGTGCCTTCCCAATGTAGAATCCCATGATCGCGCCAAAGGTAAAGTGGAAAGGGGTAACGGCCCGGAATATTGCTGTAATCAGATCGCCGTTCACATACGTGACATCTTCCAGCAGCTGAAAACCTACGCCTACGATCCCGCCGCATATCACCAGATCCAGCCATGTTTTTGCAAATCTTTTCTTTCCGGTAGAAAGCCTAATGAACAGGAAACGGCTCAGTTCCTCCACCAATCCAACGGACAGGAAAGTACCAATAAACGCTGACAGGTATGTCTGGCCGGCAGCCCTTGAACGAATTTCGTCTACGCTGTTCTTGATCGTTTCCGGGTCTGGATTGCTCATCCACAGTTTCAGAGTATCAACTCCGATTATCCGAAACGCCCGAATGACAATAATCAACAACGTCACGACCGCAGCAACTGCCATGCTAAGCATTCCGGCGATAATTAGTCTGCGGACGTCTCCCTTCTCAAAAGGATTCTCCATTTTCTTTTTGATCAGCCATCTGACCAGAAGAATAGAAATCGGCAGAGATAATATTGCACACAGGATACCCATATATGCTCCTTTCCGAAAATCGACTGCAATCGCGGCAACGAATGAGGTTGTATTCCGACTGTCGCATGATTTTACCATAATAACCGATCACACGCAAGAATTCTCAGCTACATTATTGTGCAGCAAGATATAAGGCCTTGACTACGCCGCCACTTATCTCAACTTCAAAAAACCACAATATAATTGCTCCTCAATTATTCATAATCTTAGTAAGGCGCAATAAAAAACAGTGCTCCACAAAAAAAGAAACAAATAATTTCAAAAAGATATTGACACAGACTGTTTCGAATGATATATTCTTGTTACAGAAACGGCCCGTTCTGCTTTGGAGGAAACAGTATGCGAAGGAAAGACGAATCGAAGAAACCGATCATCGCAGATTTCATCAATGCGTTTTATTACGAGCACGATAAAGTCCCCAGCGTGAGAGAAATCGTCGAGGGTACTGGCATTCCACTTTCAACTGTTCACCGCTATCTTGTGGACATGCAGGAAAAGGGCGAGTTGAGTTACAACGGATATCGCAGCGCTCGTACGAAAGAAATGAGCGAGGTCTCACCTATTCATGGCATTGCAGTTCTGGGAACTGTCGCCTGCGGCCCGGGCCAGGAAGAGGAGCAGCGTTTTATCGAGACGATACGCATGCCCGAGACGCTGGTAGAAAAGGGAGATTATTTTGCTCTGATTGCCAAGGGAGAGAGCATGATCGGCGCAGGCATCTTCCCCGGCGATTATGTTTTTGTGAAGCGGCAACAGACAGCCAACGAGGGCGATCTTGTCATCGCGCTCTTCGATGGAAAGAACAATCTGAAAAAGCTCGGCTTCGATCAGAAGAATAAAAAGTTTATTCTTCATTCCTGCAATCCGAACACGGAAATGTATCCTGACATCATCGTGGACGAGTTGCAGATCCAGGGCGTAGTGAAAGGCTCGTATCATAAGCACTGATTGCGGAGGACATAGAACGAAATTGAAAAACGCCATCGCAGAAGATCGGCTTCGACTTCCTTCTTTCGATTGCCCGAATCCAAATTGTACGGCAAAGAACATCGCGTTTGCAGTCAGTCGAGAAGCAAAGAACGAATCCGAACTGATCCCACTGGAATATGTTTCGGAGAATACACCTGCAGATTTCGCAGTCGTCTGTCCGAAGTGTAAACGCAAATATGTTCTGTGTCGGCACAGAGAATTTCCGATCATTCCATTTTATAATCTTCCTCTTTGCGGCAGAGTCGCTACATAAATAGAATACTTTGGCATAGTGAGCCGTCCTCCCACCCGTGAATGTGGAAGCAAAGGGCAGGTATCAAGTCCAAAAAAGAATCACGCAGCATGATAAGTTGCGCGTGATCTTTGGCTTGATGCCTGCCTTCTTTTTTATCAGTTTTGCAAAAAATGAATCGCGTCCGAAATGCAAAACTGAAAAAATAGCACGTGGGGTAACGGTTTCTATATCAGAGCAAGTATCGACCCGTGGCCCAAAATTCGAGGTAGCCGAATTTTTGCCGCGGTCAGAACTTGTTGGGGAGTGCCTTCCCCAAACCCTGCAGAACGAAAGAAACGATCATTTTTCTCACACGGAGGTGTTCAAAAATGCGAGGACCGTACGACACGCCCAAGCGCAGTCATGTAATCAAAACGCGCCTGAACGATGACGAGTACGAATTCTTTTTACGCAAGTGCCAGGTCTATGGGATGAATCAATCGGAAATGATACGCTCGTCTTTGGACAAGCTCGTCATCAATCCCGTGATCAAATTCTCGCCAGTGAACAAGGAGCTTTTATCAAAAGTCGATGAACTGATCACCGAGGGAAAACGCATCGGCAACAATCTCAATCAGATCGCCCGTGCGCTCAATTCGGATTCCTTTGATCCCGGCATCACATCAGATATCCGCAGAGCCCTCGGCGATCTGGCGGAATGGAAATACGAAATCCTGCAGGAGGTGGGAAGCGCCATTGGCAACGATCAAACATTTGAGCTCGAAAAACTCGGACCTCGGGGCCGCCGAGCGTTACTTGATCTTTCAGCACGACGAGAGCAGCAACAAGCCGATCCTGGATGCTGACGGCCACCTGATCCCGCGCGAGGATTACCGTATCGATTCTGTTCTCTGCGGCGATGAGGATTTTGCGATTGCCTGCATGAAAACGAATCTCGCCTATAACAAAAATCTCTCCCGCGGCGATGTGAAGACGCATCATTACATCATCAGTTTTGATCCGCGAGACGCGGATGAAAACGGATTAACGATGAATCGGGCGCAGGAGCTTGGACTCGAATTTTGCAAAAAGCATTATTGCTGCGGGAATACCAAGATCAAGATCACGGAGCATTTCGCAGAAGACGGGAAAAGCATGGGCGAGCTTCTGGAAGATCTCATCATCCGCGAAGCGAAGAAAGCAACCAAAGATTAACGCTTTAAATCGTTAAATTCCACAATTGAATCTGCCCCTCGCTTATAGTATAATTTCATCAGGAAGTATTGTAAGCGTGGGTTGTTTCACACGAAGGAGGCTTACTATTTGAAGCAACCGTACAATACCGCACTATACATGAGACTCAGCCGTGATGATGAGAAGTACGGCGACAGCGTTTCCATAGAAACTCAGCGAACGATCCTCCGACAGTTCGCAAGTGACAATAATCTCCGCGTGGTCGATGAATACGTCGACGACGGATGGAGCGGAACCAATTTCGAGCGTCCGGATTTCAAGCGTATGATGGACGATGTGGAGGTTGGGAAGATCAACTGCATTGTCACGAAAGACCTTTCCCGTTTTGGCCGCGAGCATGTGATGATGGATTATTATCTGGAATTCATGTTCCCGGAAAAACACATCCGCTACATCGCCGTTGCGGAGAACGAAGACACTGAAAAAGGTCTGAGCGATTTTGTTCCCTTCAAGAACCTGTTCAATGAGTGGTTTGCCAAAGACACCAGCCGGAAAGTCAAAACTGCGTTAAGAGCCAAGCACGCAGCCGGAGAGCGGACAGCTACCTATGCGCCTCTCGGATACAAGAAAGACCCGGACGCGAAAAACAAGATCCTGGTCGATGAAGAAACCAGATGGATCATCGAGAAGATCTTTGACTTAGCCTCACACGGTTACGGAGCGGCCAAGATCGCGCGGGTACTGTATGATGAGAAGATCCCGACTCCTGGCTATTGGCACTTCATGCGTCAGGGGAAGTTTGATTATGTTTTTGCGGATGCCCCGGAGGACAAAGCCTACTCTTGGTCTCTTTCGGTCATCAAGAAAATCCTGAATGATGAAACCTACATCGGCAACACGATCCATTACAAGCAGGGGACCATATCGTACAAGAACAAAAAGGTCATCCGCAATCCGAAGGAAGAGTGGGTGCGTATCGAAAACACACACGAGCCAATCATCTCCAAGGACGTGTTTGAACAGGTTCAGGAGCAGATTAGCGTGAGAAGACGGCAGATGAAAGATGCAACGACGCAAATCTTTGCCGGACTCATCAGATGTGCGGACTGCGGATGGTCAATGAGTTTTGCACGGAATGCCAACGCAAACAATCCCTTCGCATACTATGTCTGCGGGAAGCATCGGGCATACCGCTACAAAGGCGGAGAGTGCACCAGACACTACCTTCGGTATGACGTACTTTACACCTACGTTTTGACGCGAATACAGTATTGGGCTGTCCGCGCGGAAACGGATGAAGAAAAGCTCTTGGAGGAGCTCCTCAAGTCCGGGGATCGGGAACGTGCCGCTGCAGTCAAGAAGCAGACCGCAGAGCTGAAAAAGGCGGAAAAGCGCAAAGCCGAGCTGGACAACATGTTCGCCAAGATGTACGAGGATTGGGCTGCGGACCGCATCACGGAAAGCAACTTTAATATGCTCTCCAAGAGGTATCAGAAGGAGCAGGAAGAACAGGAGCAAAAAATCCAGGACTCTAAGGCCAAGCTGGCTGCAGAACAGCAGACGGTTGAGGACGCCCAGAAGTGGGTCGAGTTGATCAAGCAGATCGGCGTCCCCAAGGAGCTGACCGCGGAGCTTCTGAACACTCTGATCGAGAAGATCATCGTCCATGAAGCAACGGAAGACGACTTCGGCTTCCGGCAGCAGGAAATTGAAATCATCTTCCGTTTTGTTGGCAAAATCGACTAAGTTGAAAAAGTATCCTTAACTAAAGGAAACGGGGACGGGGAGTCCCCCTTCACGTTCAATCTATGCAAAAATGGGAACTTTTTCGAAAGATCCCATTTTTGCGTTTCAAGCTGTCGACACTTTGTCGACAGCTTGAAAGCAGCCGCCCAACCGGGCGGCTGCTTTTTTCCCCGGTGTTTACGCCAGCCTTGCAAGCAAAATGGTGTCCTCCCCGCGGGCGATGCGCAGATCCAGGCCGTTTTCCGTCTCCCGGCGGAAAAAGCGCAGCTCCTCCCCCTCAAAGCAGGAGACGCGGAAGCTCACGTCCACGGCCTGCGGACGCAGGGCCTGAATCTCCTTGTTGGAGAAGGCCCCGAAGAGGGCCCGGAGATAGGCGGCGTTGTTCATGTGGCCGCCCACGTCGATATCCGTGGAGCGCACCCGGTAGACGTCAAAGGGCGCGAGGTCCTCAAATTTGTCGGGGATGCGGGCAAAGGGCTCCGGGCAGGCGGGGGGCTCGTCAAAGGGCAGTTCCGCCGGAAAGAGCCCTGCCGCGGGGGTGAGGACATGTGTCGCGGTATTCATCACGGCCCACTCCGTGCGGCCCCGGATCAGCGGCTCGTCCCCCCGCCGAATCTCATAGCTGCGGTTGCAGCGCAGGGCACCGGGCTTCTCCGGCCAGGTGCGCAGCGTGACGGCCTCGCCCAGGGCGGGCCGGGAGAGAAAGACGATTTTGGTGCGTACCGTCAGCCAGAAGAGGGACTGCTCCGCCATGGCCCCCAGGCCCACGCCAAGGCGTTCGGCATGGGCGGCGGCCAGGTCCTGAAACACGTGAAAGGCGCCGGAGTAGCTCAGGAGCCCCTCCACGTCGGCGATGCTGGGCCCGATGTCCAGTGTCTGCTGCATGATCTGTTCCATAAAGCAAAACTCCTTTTTACATGAGCGGGGCGATGAACTGCATCAGCGTGCCCAGCAGCCGGTAGCCCAGCTTCTCACTGCGCACGGTCTCGGGCGTGACCTCGCGGCAGGCGGCCAGGGTCTGCTGAAAATCCCGTTCCAGATCGGCGATGCAGGGGCAGCGGTAGAGATAGGCCGCGCACTCGAAGTGGTGGTAGAGACTGCGGTAATCCAGATTGATGGTGCCCACCACGCCCTTGGTGTCGTCGCTGACGAAGACCTTGGCGTGGACAAAGCCCGGGGTGTATTCATAGATTTTGACCCCGGCGTCCAGCAGCACTTTGTAGTGGGACTTGGCCAGGGCCCAGGCGGTCTTCTTGTCCGGGATGCCGGGGAGGATGAGCTTCACGTCCACGCCCCGCTGGGCGGCGTAGCACAGGGCGGTCTTCAGTTCGCCGTCCAGAATCAGGTAGGGTGTCATGATGTGGACGTAGTCCGCGGCCCGGTTGAGGATATCCATGTACACCGTCTCCCCCACCTTGTCCCCGTCCAGGGGGCAGTCGCCGTAGGGGATCACCCAGCCCGGGGCCTCCGGATGCTCCGGGGCGTCGTAAGCGAGCCACCGGTCAAACTCCGGTTCCCTCTCCTCGATGTTCCACATCTGCAGAAACAGCAGAGTAAAGCTCTTCACCGCCGGGCCCTTCAGCATCAGGGCCGCGTCCTTCCAGTGGCCGAAGGGGGAGGTGCGGTTGATGTACTCGTCGGCCAGGTTCACCCCGCCGGTAAAGGCCACCTTCCCGTCGATGACCAGAATCTTGCGGTGGTCGCGGTAATTATAATGAGAAGAGATGGCGGGGCGGATGGGGGCGAAGGGCCGGGCCTGGATCCCCCGCTCCCGCAGGAGCTTTGCGTAGCTGTAGGGCAGCTTGTTGACCTCGCACATGCCGTCGTAGAGCACCCGGACCTCCACGCCCTGCTGTGCCTTTTCCAGCAGGATGCGCAGGATTTCGCCCCACATGTAGCCCTCTTCTATGATAAAATACTCCAGAAAGATAAAGTGCTCCGCCTTCTTCAGCTCCTCCAGCATGGCGGCAAACTTCTCCTCACCGCCGGGAAAGTAGGTGACGGCGGTCTTGTCCCAGATGGGGAAGCAGCCGCTGCGGCAAAGATAGCGGTCCAGATCGTCTGTGCCGGAGCCGTCCTTTTCCAGAGCTGCCGGGACGGAGGGATCCTGGGGGATGGCGGTTCGGGTGGCCTCGATCAGCTCGGCGGTGCGCCGGGAGAGCAGGCGGTGGCCCACATTGGTCTGTGTGAAGTACAGCAGCGCGGCGGCGGGCAGGGGGAAGAGCGCAATGAGAAACATCCAGGTCAGCCGCGCGGAGGAATCCATGCTGCTGTTGAAAAGATAGATCACCATGGCCGCGGTGAAGAGCCCCTGCAGCAGGGTGATATAGTGCAGATACTGCTTGAGCCAGACAAACAGCGCGTCCAGCACCACCAGCTGCAGCGCCATCAGCAGCACGATGATCAGCAGGCGGCTGAACAGCAGGCTCAAAAGCCCCTTGCGTTTGGGCTTGGCCAGGCGGAAAACGGCGTCGTCGCGGGGTTCCATCGCGTCAGCTCCTTTAAAAAGAGAGGGTTGTTTTCTTTATTTTATCATGCCCCCGGCGGCGGCGCAACAGAAAGCCGGTGCCCGTTTTTTCTCACCGCGGTGTTAATTGCCCGCGGCTAACCGCGGAAAGGACTTGCAAATTTTCACAGGATACGATATGATCATATCTGTAGGAATGCACCATGATGCGCAGGACCCCTTTATCTAAAATCTTGTGCTGAGATGCAGGGAGAAAGAAACCATGAAAGTCGATAAGAAAAAGAGAGAAAAACGCCTGAACCTCATCGGCATGGCCTGCGGCCTGTTTGTGCTGATCGTGGGTCTGGTGACCGGCATTCTCAAGAGCCTGCCCGCCACCGCCGGCGTCAAGGACAGCGAAATCCCCGCCTCCGCCCTGACGCTGACCGGCACCGCCCCCGGCCGCAACGGAGACGTGACCGTGGAGATCGTGGCCGACGAGGGCAAGATCTACCGCATCAAGGTCGTCGACCAGAAGGAGACCGACGGCATCGGCTCCAAGGCGGTCGAGCAGCTGCCCGTGGACATCTTCCAGGCCCAGAGCCTGAAGGTGGACGCCGCCTCCGGCGCCACGCTGACCTCTGACGCCATCAAGGGCGCCATCGTCAACGCCCTCATGGATGGCGGACTCCAGCCCGGCAACTTCGGCGGCGCCCTGGTCAAGGTGGAGAAGCTGGCCAAGAAGGTGGAGACCCACTCCGGCGTCACCGTGATGCACGCGGCCGACTGGCAGGAGAAGTACCCCAACGAGTACAACACCTGGACGATGACCAAGGACAGCAGTGATGCCGAGGATTACCTGGAGATCTACCCCATGCTCCGCACCCTGTATGAGGGCTACGGCTTCGCCAAGGACTACAAGGCGGCCCGCGGCCACTACTACGACGTGCAGGACATCGAGGCCACCGGCAGACCCCACCCCATGGCCAACTGCTGGACCTGCAAGACCCCGGATTTCACCAACATGGTCAACGAGATGGGCATTGAGGCCTACCAGCTCGACTGGACCGAGGTGCAAAAGCAGATCACCGAGGGCATCAGCTGCTATACCTGCCACGCCAACACCCCCGGCGAGATCACCGTGACCCACACCTACTGGATCGACGCGGTGGGCGACGACTTTGAGAACATCGATGCGGCCAACCTCGCCTGCGGCCAGTGCCACAACGAGTACTACTTTGCGCCCGACACCAAGGCCACCACCATCGCGCACCACGATCTGGCCAGCATGGCCCCGGATCAGATGCTCGCCTACTTCAACGACGGCGCCAACTTCTCCACCGGCGAGCCCTTCGCCGACTGGACCAACCCCCGCACCGGCGTCAAGCAGATCAAGGTGCAGCACCCCGAATTTGAGACCTTCTTGGGCGAGGGCAGCCAGCACCGCGGCCAGTACACCTGCGCCGACTGCCATATGCCCGACGCCGTGGCCGAGGACGGCACCGCCTTCCGCAGCCACAACCTCATGAGCCCGCTGGATATGCCGGAGCTGATCGAGAACGAGTGCGCCAAGTGCCACGCTGACCTGGTCAGCGAGGTCAAGGCCACCCAGGCCAAGGTGGAGGCCCGTACCTACTCCGTGGGCTATGAGCTGGAGTTCCTCACCGAGCAGCTGGCCGCTGCGGTGGAGAGCGGCAAGTACACCGACGCCGAGCTCGACCCCATCCGCTCCATGGCCCGCGACGCCCAGTTCTATTGGGACTTTGTCTTCGTGGAGAACGCTGAGGGCGCCCACAACCCGACGCTGACCTATCAGTGCCTGGACCAGGCCGAGGCCATCTGCAACGAGGCCATCAACGCCTTCCGCGCCATCAAGAAGTAAACCCGGCAACAAAGAGATGGACAAGGTAAGCTGCCCGCCCGGTTGGGCGGGCAGCTTTTTAGTGTGGAGTGTGGAGTTATGGTGTCCGCGAAGCGGGCAATTATAACCGATCCCCCAGTCAGCTCCGCTGACAGCTCCCTTTCCCAAAGGGGGCCATGAGGACGCCTCCCTTTGGGAAAGGGAGGTGCCGAGCAGAGCGAGGCGGAGGGATCGAATCCCAATCGTGCCGGAGGCACACCTTAACGCCACCCTCCACCCTCCAAACTGCCCACATTTCAGGGGTGATGCCTATGAAAAAAGTCTTCAACTACATCCGCTCGATGCGCTTCGGCATTCTGCTGCTGGCACTCATTGCCGTCTGCTCCGTGGCGGGCACCGTGATCCCCCAGGGCCGGGAGATCGCATTCTACGCCCAGACCTACCGCTCCTTCCACGGGGTCCTTCTGGTGCTGCAGCTGCACAACATCTTTGAGAGCTGGTACTTTGTGGCGCTGCTGGCCCTGCTGTGTCTGAACCTGAGCCTCTGCTCCATCCTGCGCATCCGCACGGTGGTGCGCGGCGCAAAAACCGAGACGGAGCGGGCCGCCAAAATGCCCGACACCATGGCCCTCACCCCGGAAGGTGTCGCCCTGGCGCGGGAGCACCTGGAGGCCATGCGCTGCAGACAGGAGGCGGTGGGGGACGCGGTGATCTACCGCAAGCACTCCCTGGGGCGCTACGGCACCTTCATCACCCATCTGTCCATCCTGCTGACGGTGGTGTTCGGAGCGCTTGCCCTCTATACCCCCACGGTGGAGGACCGCAACTGCCTGCCCGGCCAGTCGATCTTCATGCCGGACGGCACCGAGATCCATGTCCAGGACTTCCGCATCAACGACGAGACCGGCCGGCTCGACTACATGAGCCATGTGCAGGTCACCCTGCCGAGCGGAAAGCGCAGCGAGATGGCGGAGCTGAAGGTCAACCACCCCTTCTCCTTCGGCCCCTGGAAGCTGTTCCAGCAGAGCTTCGGTACGGTGGGCGCGCTCACGGTCACGAATCTCGCCACCGGCGGCACGGATGACTTCACGCTCGACGCCATGAGCTACCTCACCATCGACGATCGCAACGGCATTGTCTTTGAGCAGCTCTACCCCGATTACGTCCGCGCCCCCAGCGGGGAGGTCACCCTCTTCACCGTCACCGAGGGCGCCTACCAAAACCCCATCTACGCCTTCCAGGTGCTCGCGGACGGGGAGTATACCCCCTCGCTCGCAGTGCCCGGGGACTCGCTGGAGGTGCTGGGCTACCGCTTCACCTTCAACAAACCCGTGGAGTACCCCGGCCTGCGCATCAAGCACGTCTCCACCTGGGTAAACTCCCTGCTGGTGGCCGCCTTCACACTGATGATTTTCGGCCTGTATGTCACGTTCTTCTATGAGCCCGTGCTGGTCAAGGTGGACGGGGACGGGCTTGCCGTGGGCGGCCCGAAGCCAGAGCGCATGCGCCTGGAGCTGGAGGACCTGCTGGCCGACCGGATCCGGGAGAATAAAAAGGAGGAATAAACCGTGAAAGCCCTGTTTTTCGTCTCACTCGCCCTCTACGCTGTTGCGGTAATTTTGCAGTTTACCGGCACGGCCTTCAAAAGGGACAAGCTGCTGCGCCTGGCGTGGTGGGTGTTCCTCGGCGCTTTCGCGGCGCATTCGATTTTCATTGTGGTGCGCGGCGTCGCGGCCCGGCGCATCCCCCTTTCCAACCAGTTTGAGTTTGCCAACGCCTTTGCCTGGGGTGTGGCCCTCATGCTCATCGTGGTGCGCGGCCGGATGAAGGCCGACTGGCTGACTGTGGCGGCCATGCCCGCAGCCCTGCTGGTGATGACCTACGCGGCGCTGCAGCCCATGGAGATCCACGACCTGATGCCCGCCCTGCGCAGCGCATGGTTCGGCGTACACATCGGCTCGGCGGTGCTGAGCTATTCCGCCTTTGTCATCGCGGGCGTCAGCGGTCTGCGCTACCTGCTGGCGGTGAAAAAGGGGAACGCCACGACCCACGCCCTGGATCAGATGGACTATCTGAGCTACCGTATGATCGCCTTCGGCTTTCTGTTTCTCACGGTGGTGATCCTCTCCGGCGCCATCTGGGCCGAGCAGGCCTGGTCCAGCTTCTGGAGCTGGGACCCCAAGGAGGTCTGGGCCCTGATCACCTGGATCATCTACGCGGTGTATCTGCACCTGCGCCTGCGCGGCCGCCGTAAGGGCACCGCCATGGCCTGGTATGTGGTGATCGCGGTGCCGGTGGTGTTCTTCACCTTCGCCGGGGTCAACACCTTCATGCACGGCATGCACACCTACGGATAACGTGTGCAAAGAGGCGGCCCGCCTCTTTGTGCTGCGCAAGGCATACGGGAAAAACAAGCTGGAAAATAGATTGACAAAGCGGAAGGACTTGTATATACTTAAAGTGCGAAAGTGTAAGAAGCTGTGTATGCTGAAATAAAAGGAGAATCACCATGGATTACGAAATCCTTCAGATGGAAATCGTCCCGCTTGCCACGCTGACCGCAAACGCCGCCTCTGCCGCAAACGGGGGCAGACCCAACCTTGTCGGGAACACCCCTGCCGGGACCTGATCATACAGGCCAGGAACAACGCGCCCCGCACAGTTTCGTGCGGGGCGCGTTTGCTGTCTGTATGCTCTGTTTATGCTCTGGAGAACGCCACGCTCTCCAGAATCTGCCGGAAGGCGGGCAGGGCGGGGATCTCAGTCACGTCGCCGTCGAAGGCGGCGTTTTTCAGCACCGTCACCAGCACATAGCTGTACGCGTCGCCGGGGATGGGCAGGTGGATGCAGACGTTGTCTCCCGCGAGATACTGCAGGCCGCGGTTCTCGCCGAAGGCGACCTCCTGCAGATCCGTGTGCTTCTCGGCCAGGGCTGCGCGGTGGGCTGCGAAATCCTCCCCGCCGAAGAAGGGGGCGTACTCAAACTGGAGGTTGAAGTCCTCGCCATAGAGCAGAGCCACGTGGGAGTCGCTGGACTCGGCGAGAAACTCGTCCTCCACCACGGTGTAGGAGAAGGCCTCGCCGTCGTAGCTCACGCGCAGCTCCACGGTGGCGGCGTCCTTGTAGCCGGAGATGAAGCTGTAGCTGCCGGTCTTGAGCCGGGCCGGATCGACAGGCTTTGCGGCGGGCGCGGCCTTTTCCCCGGCAGCGGGGACGGCGGCATCGTCGGTCTTCGTCAGCAGCACCGCGATACCGGTGGCCAGGGCGCCGGCGGCGGTGAGCGCCAGGGGCGCGATCACTTTCCATTTTTTCATCGCGTGTTTCTCCTTTCGGTTGTTCAGGTTCTGGGGTTGGAACGGTTGCCGGCGGGCGGCGCGGGGTTTTGCAGATTGGGGGTGGACAGGGCCTCCAGCTGGGTCTCGCCCGGGCCCATGGTCTTGTTGACCTCCCGGATATATCCGGCGGTGATGATGCCGGAGGGCAGGGCCACGATGGCGATGCCCACCACGGAGGAGAGCATTGTGATCGCCCGGCCCAGGACGGTGACGGGGTAGATGTCTCCGTAGCCCATCGTGGTCAGGGAGACGGTGGCCCAGTAGACGGCCTCAAAGAAATTGTCAAAGGTATCCCCCTCCACGGAGAAGATGGCGAGGGCCGAGATCAGGATATAGCCCACGGCCAGGCTGAACACCGCGAACAGCGCCCGCTTCGATTCCCGGAACACCCGCATCAGCATGCGCATGGTGGTGGAGTATCGGAAGACCTTGAAGATGCGGAAGGCGCGCAGCAGGCGGAAGGCCCGGAACATGCTGAAGGGGTTGCTGATCAGCGACAGGGAGGGCAGGATGCTCAGCAGGTCCACGATGGCCATGAAGGAGAAGGGGTAGCGCAGGAAGGAGGAGAGGTTCCTTTTGCCGTATTTGAAGTCCGCGGTGGAGAGCCTGAGCAGGTAGTCGACGATGAAGATGCCGGCGCAGCCCTTGTCGATGGCGGTGAAGATCTCCGGCTCCTGCTTGAGGGCCAGGGGGAAGATGCTCAGCAGCACGGCGGAGATGATGATCACGTCATAGATGAGACTGGCCAGGTCAAACTGCTCGGCGGAGCTTGCTGCCTCGATGATTTCATACAGGCGTTTTCTCATCGCACAACACCCTTTTATCATGGAGATACTGAAATTATAACACCCCGTGCGGGCGCTTGCAATGCAAAAGAAAAACAGGCTCCGCTTTCGCGGAGCCTGTTGGGAAAAACCGGTGGATCAGACCTTGAAGTTGACGGAGGTGGAACCCTTGTCTTCCTGCACGAACTCGTAGTCCTTGCCGGGCAGAACGGCGTTGAGAACGATGCCCACGATGGAGGCGACCGCGAGGCCGGACAGGCTCACATGACCCAGGTTGATGGTGCCGGCGGAGGAGAACTCGATGCCGATGGTCAGCACCAGGATCAGGGCGGCGATGATGACGTTGCGGGTGTTGGTGAAGTCCACCTGATTCTCCACCACGTTGCGCACGCCGACGGCTGCGATCATGCCGTAGAGGATGAGGCTGACGCCGCCGATGGTCGCGCTGGGCATGGCGCCGATGAGGGCGGAGAACTTGGGGCAGAAGGAGAAGAGGACCGCGAAGGCGGCGGCGATGCGGATCACGCGGGGATCATAGACCTTGGTGAGGTTCAGCACGCCGGTGTTCTCGCCGTAGGTGGTGTTGGCCGGGGCGCCGAAGAGGGCGGCCAGGGAGGTGGCCAGACCGTCGCCCAGCAGGGTGCGGTGGAAGCCGGGGTCTTCCATGTAGTTCTCACCGCAGGTGGAGGAGATGGCGCAGATGTCGCCGATGTGCTCGACCATGGTGGCCAGGGAGATGGGCAGGATGGTGATGACGGCGGTCAGCAGGAGGTTTCCGTCCACATTGCCGGAGGCGAAGAGGCCGAACACGGTGTTCTTGAACTGGAAGGGGAGGCCGACCCAGGCGGCGTCCTTGACGGCGGTGAAGTCCACGTTGCCGGTGACCGCGGCCACCAGGTAGGAGGCCACGACGCCCAGCAGGATGGGGATGATCTTGATCATGCCCTTGCCCCAGATGTTGCAGAGGATGACCACAAACACGGCCACGAGGGCGATGCCCCAGTTGTCCATGCAGGAGTTGATGGCGGTGGGGGCCAGGTGCAGGCCGACGCAGATGATGATGGGGCCGGTGACGATGGGCGGGAAGAAGCGCATGACCTTCTTGACACCGTAGGCCTTAAAGAGCGCGGAGAGCACGCCGTACATGAGACCCGCGCAGGCAACGCCGAAGCAGGCGTAGGGGAGCAGAGTCGGGTCGCCGCCCGGGGCGATGGAGAAATAGCCGCCGAGGAAGGCGAAGGAGGAGCCGAGGAAAGCGGGGACCTTTTTCTTGGTCAGCAGGTGAAACAGCAGGGTGCCGAGACCGGCAAAAAGCAGCGTGGCGGAGACGCTCAGGCCGGTGAGCGTGGGGACGAGGACGGTGGCGCCGAACATGGCAAACATGTGCTGCAGACCCAGCACCAGCATCTTGGGGGTGCCAAGCTCGCGCGCGTCATACACGGGCCCGTCAATGGTGGATTTCTTGTTCATTCAATTTCCCTCTCTCTGTAGACTTTTCATGGAATCTATTGCAAACGGCCTCGCCGTCTGAACCAAAAGCAGGCGCTCCGCAGGAGTTTTCGCGTCAGCGGGGCGCAATCTCTCGTCACGAAGGCCGGAGGCCTTTGGGACGAGATTACTGTTCCATGAGCCAGACCCCGGTCTCGTTGTCAAACTCCGGCAGACGCACTTCGATCAGCTCCGAGCGGGAGGTGGGGATGTTTTTGCCCACAAAGTCCGGGCGGATGGGCAGCTCCCGGTGGCCCCGGTCGATCAGCACCGCAAGCTGGATGCTCCGGGGCCTGCCGCAGGAGAACACCGCCTCAATGGCAGCGCGCACCGTACGCCCGGTGTAGATCACGTCGTCCACCAGCACCACATCCCGGCCGCTGACGTCAAAGGGCAGCGCGGCCTTTTTGACGGTGGGGTTTTCCTCCAGCCTGCTCAGATCGTCGCGGTAGAAGCGGATGTCGATGCTGCCGACGGGCACGTCGCGTTCCTCAATCCTGCGGATGTTCTCCCCGATGCGGCGGGCGATGGGCTCGCCCCGGCGGCGGATGCCGACCAGCACCACGTTCTCCACGCCCTTGTTCTTCTCGGTGATCTCGTGGGAGATGCGCATCAGAGCCCTGGAGAGCGCAGCCTCGTCCATCAGTTGTGCTTTCTGCCTCATGCCGTCCACCCGCAACAAAAAATGCCTCGCCGCGCACGGCAAGACACCACAACGCAGACCGCTCGCGCAGCCTGCCCGCTATTACGATCTTGCCGGTATCACGGTACCGGATTAAAAACCTTTTTCTAGATGAAATTATAGGAGCGGTTTTCTGAAATTGCAAGCGGGAAAAGAAGTTTCATGGCTGTGCAAAAAAACAGACAAAAACCGGGGTGGATTTTTGTATACCTTTTCACACGCGCGGAGATTTCTTAACATAAATTCAGTTGACTGTCCCCTGCGGAAATGATAGCATCAAGAAAAAGCTTTTTCGGAGGAAATTGCCATGAATCGTTTTGCTGCGCTGCTTACGGCGCTTCTGCTGATGCTCTCCCTCGCGGCCTGCGGCAAAAAGCCGGCGGACGCCACCGCGCCCTCTGCCGCGCCGGCGGAGAGCGCAATCCCCGCGGAGGCGGCGGAGCCCACCGAAACTCCGGCGCCCACGCCCACGCCGACTCCGGTCCCGCTGATCCCCGCGCTGCCGGAGGTACACGATCCGGCGCTGGAGGCCATCCTCGCGGATGTGCTGTCGGTCCATCCCGGCTCGGCGGGGTCCTCCCTGCGGGGCGCGGTCTGCGCCGCCCGGCTGCTGGACTGGGGCATGGCCACCACGCTGAGCGACGATGAGATCTACTCCGCCACCGGCTGCTTCCTGGACACGCTCAGCGACCAGGACCTGCTGGTCTTCTTTGAGAGCCTGGACACGGTCTACAACATGGGCTACGATCTCAAGGGCGAGAACGCCGGGGGTCTGCTCTCCGATGCGGGCGTTTCCGACAGCGCCTGGCCCTGGAACGACCAGGCCTTCCACGCCATGGAGATGGTCTATCTCGGCTGCGGCGCCCGCTGAGCGCGCAGACAAGACACACAAACGCCGCCGCGGAATTTCTTCCGCGGCGGCTTCTTTACAGCAGGAACATGGCGCCGAGGATCACCAGCAGCTCCTCGTCTCCGCTCTCCCGGTACAGCAGATAGAGGATCAGCACCAGCAGCAGATCCTCCGTTTCAAAATCCTTCATGCCCGGCAGGATGCGCCCCAGATCCGCAAAGCCCGGGAAAAAGCCGCGCACCGGCCGCTTCCCCGGCGGGGGCGGGGGAGGGGGAGGGGACGGCACCGGCGCGAGATCCTGCGCCTCGGGCAGGCGCACCACACGCCCGGTGTTGCCCTCATAGCGGTTGATCATCGTCCCCGCCTCCTATCTGGCCCAGGGCGATCCGGGCGATCCTTGCCAGCTTTGCCAGCTGCATGGCCCGGTCCATCTTGTGCTGCCGCTTTTCGGACAGCCAGGGGCGCATGGCCTTCAGCAGGGCGGTCTCCCGCCCGGCCTCTCCGCTGTCAAGGGCGCTGCCCAGCTTCTGCAGCAGCCCGGGGTCCAGACCCGGAGCCGGGGGCGGCGGCGCGGCCTCCCCTCTCTCCCCGCCCATGAGCAAACTTGCCAGCCCCGACAGCTTTTCCATCTGCCCGGGGTCGGAGAGAATGCGGTTGATCTGCTCCTCCAGCTCGCTCATGCGGCCTCACCTCCCGCCTTCAGTCCTGCATCACGCGGCGGATGCTCTCCGCGAGACGCTTTCCCTCCTCGGTGCGCAGCACGCCGCCCAGCAGACGGCGCAGCGCCTCCGCGTCCCCGGTCTTTGCTGCCCGCTCCAGGGCACCCCGGTCGATCATCCCGGCAAGCCTTGCCCCGTCGGGCGAGTCGGCCAGGGCCTTGATGGATTCCGTTTTCCCCCGGCGCTGGAGCTCCCGGCCGAGCTGCTCAAAATTTTGCATTGCATCTCACCTCGGTTCGATCTATTATATTCACAGCCCGCCGGCCTGATACCCGGGCGGGGGAAGAAAGGGGAAATCGGGATGATACGCGCGGCGGTTTTTTCGGACACCCACGGCAACACGGAGCCCATGCTTCAAGCGGCGCTCACCTGCAGGGCGGACGTGCTGATCCACCTGGGGGACCACGACCGGGACGCGCTGGTGCTCTCGGAGGAGCTGCCGGACACGCCGCTCTACACGGTCTGCGGCAACTGCGATCTCATGCCTCTCGCGCCGGAGACGCGCGTGGTGCAGCTCGGGCCGGTGAAGGCCTTTCTCACCCACGGCCACCTCTACTCCGTCAGCCGCTGGCAGGCCGACTCCCTGGTGTACGCGGCCCAGGAGCAGGGGGCGCAGATCGCGATGTTCGGCCACACCCACAGCCCGGTGAATGACACCCTCGGCGGCGTGACGCTCATCAACCCCGGCACCGCCGGCAAGGGGCGGGATCTGACCTGGGCGATGGTGACGGTCTTTGACAACGGCGCCGTCAGCTGCGAGATCCGCGAGCTTTAAAAAGAAAAAAGAAAAAAATCCCCCGGTTCCGTCGGAACCGGGGGATTGACGTTTGCGCGTTACTTGGCCGGGCGGCAGTAGACCGTCAGCTCCTTCTCGAAGGCGGCGCAGGTGAGCGTCAGCTTGCAGGAGGCGGGCAGGTTGCCATCGTCGATGCACTCGACATGCACGGCGTACTCGTCGGTCTTTTCCACTTTGAGGATGTCCGGGTTGCTGGACTTCCAGTCCACCTTCAGACCCTGGAGCGTCAGCGGCATGACCTGGACCGTCAGATCGATGGGATCATCCACCCAGATGGTGAAGTCGGTCTGGATCTCGGTCGTGTAGAACATGACTCGCAGACCTTCCACATTGGGCGTGGGCGTGGGCTCGGGCGTGGGGGCTTCTTCAATGACAGGCACGTACTCGGTGACCACCGGGGGCGTGATGGCGGTGCCCTGCTGCTTGACGTCGGCGCCCTCCAGAGAGGTCGTGACCATGACGATGACGGCCAGCACTACCGCTGCCACAAGAATCAGCCCAAATATAATCTGCCATTTGGTGTTCGTCTCCGCGCGCTCGTAGGAGGCGGTGCCCTGTACGGTGCCAGGCGTGGGGCTCGGCGTGCGTCCGCTCTGCGTGACCCGGCGGGTGCCGCAGTTGGGACAACGGCTGCGCATGGAAGAAAACACCTCGCCGCAGCGACGGCATTTTACTTCGGGAATCATGGGCATATACGTTCCTCCGTTCCATCATAAAATGGACAGTTTGCTACTTGTAGATAATACATCTAAATTCCCTTTTCGTCAAGACTTGTCATGCACCGAAGGGCAGTATTCCTGCGAAAAAACGGTACAAATTCCCCACTTTTATGAAAAACTGCCGGTTTTTTCCGGACCGCGGCCGCGACCCCCGGGCAAACGGGAGGGGGATTCCCCATTTGCCGGTGTCAGGAAAAACACCCCGCGCTTTCTGGGCGGCCGCGCGCACACGCGCCCTGCGGTTTTCGTTGAAAAAAGCGGAGGGAGATGGTAAAATAAGAAAAAAGCAACTCGTGTTCGATCATGAAAAGGAGGCGCTCCCATGACCAAACGCATCGTCCGCATCGTCCTGACCGGCGGCCCCGCGGCGGGCAAGACCACGCTCATCAGCCGCATCCTGAAGGAATTCAAGAGCGAGGATGGCTGGAAGGTCATCACCATTCCCGAGACCGCCACGGAGCTGATCTCCGGCTTCGGCATCGGCCCCTTCCCCAACTGCATGTCCATGGAGGATTTCCAGTACTATGTGATCGAGGACCAGCTGCACAAGGAGCGCCTGGCCCTGCGGGCGGCGGAGGCCGTCCCGGAGGAGAAGGTGCTGGTGGTCTATGACCGGGCGGTCTTTGACGACAAGGCCTATATCGATGACGAGCAGTTTGCAAAAACCCTTGCCCACTTCGGCAAGACGGAGGAGGAGATGTACGGCCACTATGACGCGGTGCTGCATCTGGTCTCCTGCGCCAAGGGGGCGGAGTACGCCTACAACTACGGCAACGCCGCCCGCTACGAGAGCGTGGAGGACGCCCGGCAGATGGACGACCGGACGCTGCGCGCCTGGCAGGGGCACCACGCCCTGTATGTGGTGGACAACTCCGTGGATTTTGAGGACAAGATCAACCGGGGCATCGCGCAGATCTACCGCATCCTGGGCGAGAGCGCGCCGGAGCCCGGCAAGCGCAAGTTCCTGGTGGAGATGCCGGACGGGGACGCTCTGGCCAAGGTCCGCGGCGCGCTGCCGCTGGAGATGATGCAGACCTATCTGCTCTCCTCCGATCCGGAGGTGGAGCGCCGCATCCGCCAGCAGACCAGCTTCGGGGACCAGCTCTTCTTCTACACCACCAAACGCGTGGCGGAGGACGGGACCCGCTGGGTGACCGAGCGGCCCATCTCCGAAAAGGACTATGTGACCTACCTGATGGAGGCGGACCTGGCCCTGCACTCGGTGCGCAAGCTGAAGTACCGCTTCAACTACGCCAGCCACCGCATGGAGCTGGACGTCTACCCCTTCTCCAGGGACCGGGCGATCCTCTTCGTCTACGGGGCGGAGCCCTTTGAGCTGCCGCCGGAGATCCGGGTGATCAAGGATGTGACCGGCGACCCCGCATACAAGAACCGCGCCCTGGCCGCCTCACAGCGGCTGTAAGCGCAGAGAAGCTGCAAGGCGGCGTCCGAAAGGACGCCGCCTTGTTTTTTTGTGTTACTTTTCCAGCAGCTTGATCTTCATGCACTTGCCGTCGCCGAAGACCTTCTCCATCTCCGCCTTGTAGGAGGGGAAGAGCTCCGTGGGCATGACGGCCTGCACGCAGCCGGCAAAGCCGCCGCCGTGGACGCGCCAGGCGCCCTTGCCCTCCAGCAGTTCCCGGGAAAGCTGCAGGCCCTGCTCCAGCTTGGTGTCGCCGGTGGCGCTGGTGACGATGTTGTTCAGCAGCGTCTCGGAGGAGCGGCCGGACGCGTTCATCAGGCGCATGTAGGCCTTCCCGTCCCGGTTTTTCAGGGCGTCGCGCATCTGGGGCACGCGCTCGTTCTCGTCAAAGAAATGCATGGCACGGCGCACGGGACGGTTGGAGGGATCCCAGCCCTTGGCCCGGAACGCGGCCGGGTCCACGTCCGCCAGCACGCCCTTGTCAAAGAGATTGGCGATGTACACCATGTCCGAGGGGATGCGGGCGTAGGAGGTGTCCAGCCCCGCGTGGCTGCCGCCGGTGTCGGTGAGACACAGGGTCAGCCCCATGGCTTCAAAGTCGGCCTCCACGGGCTCGACGGTGTTGGTCTTGAAATCGATGTAGACGGTCTTGCCCAGCGCGCAGGTGAGCTGGCTCATCAGACCGCAGGGCTTGCCGAAGAAGCGGTTTTCCGCCTCCTGAGCGGCGCGGGCGATGACCACCGGGTCCACCTTCCCGTCGTTGAAGAGCACGGAGAGGATGCGGCCGATGAGCACCTCAAAGGCGGCGGAGGAGCTGAGCCCCGCGCCGGTGGGCAGGGTGCTGCGGATGTCGGCGTCAAAGCCGCCGATCTCCAGCCCCAACTCGTGGAAGGTGGCCAGCATCCCGCGCACCAGGGCCTTGGGCGTGCCGAAGTCTGCCGTCTTGGGGGTGAGATGGTCGATGCGCACCTCAAAATCCGGCAGAATTTTCGGATGAATATGCACAATTTTGGAACCATTCGCCTCAAAATTGGCGGTGATGCCCCGGCTGATGGCCGCGGCCAAAACCCGACCGTTCTGGTGGTCAGTATGGTTGCCGGCAAGCTCGGTCCGGCCGGGGGTGAAAAGCTGTTTTATCATGAAGAGGACTCCTTCTCGTGTCCGCATAATTTCTCATTCCATACAGTTCCAGAATAAACCATGGAGTCAGGAAAGTCAACCGTCTGCCACCATCGGAATAATTAAGTTTTTCACACTCGCACAAAGCGCTTGCACGGAGGAAAAGCCAAAGGTATAATAGCATCACATCAGTCAATACTCACATCAAAAGAAGGTGCTTTATGAACAAAGCCAACGGAATCAACCTGACCATGCTCTGCGACTTTTACGAGCTGACCATGGGCAACGGCTATTTTGCCGACGGGATGAAGGACAAGATCTGCTATTTTGACGTGTTCTTCCGCAGCGTGCCCGACCAGGGCGGCTACGCCGTCATGGCGGGGCTGGAGCAGATCGTGGACTATGTGCAGAACCTGCACTTTTCCGAGGAGGACATCGCCTACCTCAGAGGCCGCGGCATTTTCAGCGAGGCATTTCTGGATTACCTGAGAAACTTCAAATTCACCGGCGACATCTGGGCCATCCCCGAGGGCACGCCCATCTTCCCCATGGAGCCGGTGCTCACCGTCCGCGCCCCCGCCATCCAGGCCCAGCTGCTGGAGACCTATATGCTGCTGGAGTTTAACCACCAGAGCCTGATCGCCACCAAGGCCAACCGCATCTGCCGGGCGGCCCAGGGGCGCACGGTGCTGGAGTTCGGCTCACGGCGTGCCCAGGGCATCGCCGGCGCCGTCACGGGCGCCAGGGCTGCCTTCATCGGCGGCTGCGCCGGCACCGCCTGCACGGTCTCCGATCAGATCTACGGCGTGCCCGCCGCGGGCACCATGGCCCACTCCTGGGTGCAGATGTTCGACACGGAATACGACGCCTTCCTCAGCTACTGCCGCACCTATCCCAACAACGCGGTGCTGCTGGTGGACACCTTCAACACGCTCAAGTCCGGCGTGCCCAACGCCATCCGCGCCTTCAACGAGGTGCTAAAGCCCCTCGGCATTACCAAGTGCGGCATCCGGCTCGACTCCGGCGACATGGCGTATCTGACCCAGAAGGCCCGCAAGATGCTGGATGAGGCCGGCTGGACCGAGTGTACCATCACCTGTTCCAACTCGCTCGACGAGCGGCTCATCACCGAGATCATCCGTCAGGGCGCGAAGATCGACTCCTTCGGCGTGGGCGAGCGGCTCATCACCTCCAAGAGCAGCCCGGTCTTCGGCGGAGTCTACAAGCTCTGCGCCGTGGAACAGGACGACGGCAGTATCCTGCCCAAGATCAAGGTCAGCGAGAACGTGGGCAAGATCACCAACCCCGGCTTCAAGAAGGTCTACCGCTTCTTCAACCGGGAGACGGGCATGGCCGAGGCCGACTATATCTGCATGCGCGACGAGACCGTGGACGACACCCAGCCGCTCGAGATCTGCGATCCCACCGAGCGCTGGAAGCGCAAAGTCATGGAGAACTTCCGCGCCGTGGAGCTGCAGGTGCCGATCTTCGAAAAGGGCGAGCTGGTCTACCGGCTTCCCACGCTCAAGGAGATCAAGACCAACTGCGGCTACCAGGTCTCCACCCTCTGGCCGGAGGTCAAGCGTTTTGACAACCCCCACCAGTACTATGTGGACCTGTCCCCAAAGCTCATGGCCCTCAAGGACGAGATGCTCCTCGCCCACGGCAGACACGTGTAACGCAGCGCACAGAGCGCCCCGCACCCGCGGGGCGCTTTTTGCCTTTCATTGGCGTTTGGCTGTTCGCAGAGCTTGACCTGCGTAAAGCAAGACCCATTTCTCTTTTCGATCTTGCGAGAAAAGAGAAACGGTTCTTGGACTCCAAAGAGAAAAGGACGCCAAACGCGGGCAACATTTTGCAGAGCGTGAGATCGTTTGCGCGGATACCGAACACTGTGCACATCTGGTACAAGATCCATGCCGGGCCGCCACGCCGTCCGCGGTGCTGCCTGAGATGAAGATCCCGGATTGCACCTGTAGGGGCGGATATTATCCGCCCGAAATGCGGATTGCACCCGCAGGGCGTACACCACACCAGTCTGCGGACTGGTTCGCAATGACGTGTATTTATTTTGCTGTTCGTGTTCCGGAAGTCCCGGTCAGAAGTACGATTCAGCGTCAGCGGTATGCGTGGTATCAAGCCACGCCTCACTGCTCTGGCGGCGACCCTGGTTACTCCTTTAGACTCCCCGCCTTTTCGTGGAGTCCAGAGGACACTTCCTCTGGTTGCCTTTCTTGAATCAGGCGCAAGCCGCTGCCGGTGGCAGATGCAGGCGCAGCGCCTGATCCGCAGCCGCGCCTTTGGCGGCCGTCGCGAAGCAGAGCCGCCGGAGGCATTGCGGCAAGGCAGAAGAAACGTTCTTTCCCCAACGGGAAAGAATGTGTCTTGATCTGCGCAGCTTGGTCCAGGCGAACAGGCGAACACCGCGGCGACAATGCCGAGCTGCTTGCCGAAACCTTTTTCTCCCGGGCGCCGTCATAGAGAGGAAAAGGCTTGTCAAACCGCGCTTCTATGATATAATAAAGAGATCCATTCTGCCCTTTTTCGCCGCATTGCGGCACAACATACAAACGGAGGAATCCCTATGATCAGCTTCAACGTACCGCCCTGCACGGGCAAAGAAATCGACTACATCGCCCAGGCTGTCGCGTCCCACAAGATCTGCGGCGACGGGGAGTTTACCAAAAAATGCAACGCCTGGATGGAAAAGCGCTTTGCCGCCCACCGCGTCATGCTGACCACCAGCGGCAGCACCGCCCTGGATATGGCGAGCCTGCTGTGCGATCTGCGGCCCGGCGACGAGGTGATCCTGCCGAGCTTCACCTTCTCCTCCACGGCCAACGCCTTTGCCATCTACGGGGCAAAGCTGGTGTTCGTGGACATCCGGCCCGACACCATGAACATCGACGAGACGAAGATCGAGGCCGCCATCACGGACAAGACCCGGGTCATCCTCGCCATGCACTATGCGGGCGTGGCCTGCGAGATGGACGCCATCATGGACATCGCCCGCCGCCACAAGCTGCTGGTGGTGGAGGACGCGGCCCAGGCGGTCATGTCCACGTACAAGGGCAAGGCCCTCGGCACCATCGGCGATCTGGGCTGCTATTCCTTCCACGAGACCAAAAACTACTCCATGGGCGAGGGCGGCGCGGTCGTCGTCAACCGCCCCGACCTCGTAGAGCGGGCTGAGATCCTGCGGGAGAAGGGCACCAACCGCTCCAAGTTCTTCCGCGGCCAGGTGGACAAGTACACCTGGGTCGACATCGGCGACAGCTTCCTGCCCTCCGAGCTCAACGCGGCCTACCTCTGGGCCCAGCTCGAGATGGCCGACGAGATCAACAACGACCGTCTGCACAGCTGGCAGGTCTATGACGAGGCCTTCCGCGATCTGGCGGAAAAGGGACTCCTGACCCAGCCCACCGTGCCGGCCGGCTGCGTCCACAACGCGCACATGTACTATCTCAAGTGCCGCAGCCTGGAGGAGCGCACCGCGCTCATCTCCTTCCTCAAGAGCCGGGACATCCTGGCGGTGTTCCACTATGTGCCGCTGCACTCGGCCCCCGCGGGGCTCAAATTCGGCCGCTTTGTCGGCGAGGATGTGTACACCACTTCCGAGTCCGACAAGCTGGTCCGCCTGCCCCTGTACTACAAGCTCACGGCGGAGGACCAGGCGAAGGTCATCGCCGCCGTGCGGGAATTCTACGGAGCGTAACGATGAAACTTTCCTTCATCATCCCCTGTTACCGCTCAGAGCACACGCTCGAAGCGGTGATCGAGGAGCTGGAGCAGACCATGGCCCGGCGGCCGGAGATGGACTACGAGATCGTCCTGACGGAGGACGGCTCCCCCGACCGGGTCTGGGACGTGATCGCAAAGCTGGCCGACGCGGATCCCCGCATCAAGGCCCTGCGCTTTACCCGCAACTTCGGCCAGCACGCGGCCCTGCTCGCCGGGCTCTCGGCCATGACGGGGGACGCGGCCTTCTTCCTCGACGACGACGGCCAGGCCCCCCTGGATGAGCTGTTCAAGCTGGTCGACAAGCTGGACGAGGGCTACGACGTGGTCTACGGCGCCTACCCGGAGATCAAGCATAACGGCTTTCGGCGCTTCGGCTCCTGGATGAACAAGCGCATGGCCGTGTCCCTGCTGGACTGGCCGGAGGACGTGCAGGCCACCAGCTTCTTCGTCTGCCGCCGCCTCATCGTCGATGAGGTGCTCAAGTACGATAAGCCCTACCCATCTCTCGACGGGCTCATCATCCGCGCCACCAAGAACATCGGTTCCGTGGAGGTGCACCAGCGGGAGCGGGCTTCCGGCACCTCGGGCTACACCCTCGGCAAGCTCCTCAGGCTCTGGCTCAACGGCTTTACCGCCTTCTCGGTCAAGCCTCTGCGCGCGGCCTCCCTCTGCGGCGGGCTCTTTGCCGTCATCGGCTTTCTGTGGATGCTCGTCATTGTGATCGTCCGGCTGACGGACTCCACCGTGGTGGAAGGCTGGACCACCCTGATGGCGGTGCTGCTGCTGGTGGGCGGCCTGCTGATGGTGATGCTGGGCCTGATCGGGGAGTACATCGGCCGCATCTACATCTGCATCAACAACTCCCCCCAGTACGTCATCCGCGAGATGCGTCCCCGGGACCTGCTGGCCCTGGGCAAAAAGGAGCGGGAGTAAGCCACAGGTTTTCCCCGAGTAGCTGTGTTTGCCGGAACGGACCTGCGCAGGTCAAGACACATTTCTTTCCTCTTCGCGGAAAGAAACGTTTCTTGGACTTCAAAGAAAGGCGACCAGAGGAAGTGTCCTCTGGACTCCACGCAAAGGCGGCATACCGCTGACGCTCAATGGTACTTCTGACAGGGATTTCACTACGCTCTTTCCCGCGGCTCGCGGGAAGAACAACAAAAATCCACGTCATTGCGAGCCAGTGACCGATGTCACTGGCGTGGTGTACGCCCTGCGGGTGCAATCCGCATCTTTTCGGGCGGCCGCGAGGGCCGCCCCTACAGGCACAACCGGCGTTCCTTATCCCAAAGCAGCACTGCGGACGGTGCGGCGATCCGGCATAGACGTTGTACCAGATTTGCACAAGGTTCGATATCCGCGCGTACAGTCTCACGTTTTGTAAGATATTGCCCGCGTTTGGCGCCCTTTTCTTCTGGCCCGGGCGCGGTCCATCTTCTTTTCGGCAAGGCGAAAAGAAGATGGGGGGGCGCATGACGCAGGTTACGTCCTGTGAACACGCAGCCACCTGGAGAACAACTTATACCCTCTGCCCAAAACCGGGCGGAAACGAGGAAAGCGTATGGACAGATCCATTCTGATACTGGGCGCGGGCATCTACCAGGTGCCGCTGATCCGCGAGGCCCAGGCCCGGGGCTTCCGGGCCGTGATCGCCAGCATCCCGGGCAACTACCCGGGCTTTGCCGTGGCCGACAAGGTCTACTATACGGACACCACCGACAAGGAAGCAATCCTGGAGATCGCGGAGCGGGAGCGCGTCAGCGCCGTCGTCACCACGGGAACCGACGTGGCCGTGGCCTCCATCGGCTATGTCTGCGACCGGCTGGGCCTGCCCGGCATCGGAGAGGCGGCCGCCCGGCTGCTGACGGACAAGGCCCTGATGAAGGAGGCCTTTGTCAAGGGCGGGGTCACCACCTCCGCCTTCCGGCGGGTCACGTCCCTGGACGAGGCCTGGGCTGCCGCGGAGGAGCTGGGCCTGCCCGTGATGCTCAAGATCGTGGACAAGTCCGGCAGCCGCGGCATCACAAGGGTCAGCGACCCGGCGCAGCTCGAGAGCGCCTGGGCCTACGCCGCCGCCGCCACCGCCGCTGACCACATGGTGGTGGAGAAGTTCGTCGAGGGCCGGGAGATCGGCATCGACGCCTTTGTCCAGAACGGAAAGCTGCTGCTGATGCTGCCCCATGACAAGTTCGTCTACCAGTCCGGCCACACGGGCATCCCCATCGGGCACTACTGCCCCATGGACTGCTCCGAGACGCTCTGGAACAACATGCTCTCCGAGACGGAGAAGGTCGTCGCCGCCACCGGCATGGACAACTGCGCCGTCAACATCGACGCCTTTGTGCTGCCGGACGAGCGCGTCAACATCATCGAGGCCGCCGGGCGCTGCGGCGCGACCGGCATCCCCGAGGTGATCTCCGGCTATACCGGCCGGAACTATTACGGCTGTATTCTGGACAACGCCCTGGGCATCCCGGTGGCCCCCTTTGATCTCAGGGACGGTCGGCCCACGGCCTCCATGCTGCTCTACTCGGGCAAGGGCGGCATCTTAAAGGAGATCCGCTACCGCTTCGCCGGGCGGGAGTACTGCAACGCGGACGCCGACGTGCCCGGCAAAGGCCGTGTGGAGCTGAGCTTTGGCCCCGGGGACGACATCGACCCCTTCCGCAACGGCACCGACCGCATCGGCATGGCCGTCTTTACGGCCGACACGGTGGAGGCGGTCAAGGCCGCGGTGGCCGATTTCCGGGAGAGCCTGCGTGTCACGGTGGAGTAAAACCATGCTTTTGAAGGAACTGAACACCCCCTGCTACATCATTCGGGCGGGGGCGTTTGAAGAGAATATGGCCCGCTTTCGCGCGGCCTTCGCCTCCCGCTGGGGGGAGAGGCTGCTGCTGGGCTACTCGGTCAAGACCAACAACTTCCCCTGGCTGCTGAAAACCGCCATGGCCAGGGGCTTCTGGGCGGAGGTGGTCTCGCCGGACGAATACGCCTTTGCCCTGCGCTGCGGCTGCCCGGAGGAGAAGATCCTCTTCAACGGCCCCCAGAAGCAGGAGCGTCTGCTCTCCGCCTGCCGGGCGGGGGCCACGGTGAACCTGGACAATCTGGAGGAGGTGGACGCGGTCTGCGCCGCCTTCGGCGGTGGGGACTTCGCGCCCCGGCTGGGCCTGCGCGTCAACTTTGACCTGGAGGCGCTCTGCCCCGGGGAGACCACCTGCCGGGGTGTCCCCGGACGCTTCGGCCTGTGCCTGGAAAACGGGGACTTTGCCCGGGCGCTGGAAAAGCTGCAAAAGGCGGGGCTGCCCCTGGCGGGCCTGCACCTGCACCAGAGCAGCAAAACCCGCAGCCTGAACATCTTTGGCGCCATCGCAAAGACGGCGGCGGAGATCGCGGAGACCTATGACCTGCGGGAGCTTGACTATGTGGATCTCGGCGGCGGCTTCTTCGGCGGCAGCTTCTTCCCCGGCAAGCCGAGCTTTGACGAATACGCCGAGACCGTCTGTGCTGTGCTGAAAACGGCCTTCGACCCCGCCCGCACCACCCTGACACTGGAGCCGGGCGCCGCGATCCTGGCCACCGCGATGGACTATCTCTGCTCCGTACTGAATATCCGCGAGGTACGCGGGCAGCGCATCGTCACCCTGGACGGGAGCCTGCTGCACATCAACCCCATGATGAACCCGCACCCCACGCCCTTTACCATGCTCCATCCCGGCGCGGAGGGCGGAGAGGATCAGATCGTCGCCGGCAGCACCTGCATGGAGCTGGACCGCTTCTGGCCCCGGGACATGCACAACCTGGCCGAGCACGACACGCAGTTTCTCTTCCACGCCTGCGGGGCCTACATGTCCACGCACAACTCCAGCTTCATCAACGCCGCCCCGAACATCTATCTCGAGCGGGGCGGGGACTATACCCTCCTGCGGAAAAAGAGCCTGGACGCGCTGTTTCGTGTGGAGTGAGGAGTTAGGAGTTACGGTGTGCCTTCGGCACGAATCAATCCGATCCCTCCGCCTCGCTCCGCTCGGCACCTCCCTTTCCAAAGGGAGGCCCCTGCAGAAAGATTTCATGGCCCCCTTTGGGAAAGGGGGCTGTCAGCGAAGCTGACTGGGGGATCGGATACAACAACGCCGCCCTCCAAACGCCACCCTCAAAAAACCGGAGGTTTCCCTTGACCAAGAATGTAAACTGGAAGCTGCTGCTCCTGCTGCAGGGGGCGGTGGTGCTCTATTCCTTTGCCGACATCTGCGCAAAGCTCGCCAGCCGGCACGACTTTCTGACCCCGGGCTACATCCTGTGGCTGGGGGCGGAGGTGCTGGTGCTGGGGCTCTACGCCCTGGGCTGGCAGCAGATCATCAAAAAGGTGGACATCTCGGTGGCCTACGCCAACCGGGCCGCTGCCGTCGTCTGGACCACCCTGTGGGCGGCGCTGCTGTTTCATGAGCGCATCACGCTCCAGAACGTCCTCGGCATCCTGGTCCTGTTTGCCGGGATCTGGCTGGTAAACCGGGAGGGCGAAACGGGATGAAGTACTATCTTGCGATGCTCGGCGCGGTGGCGCTCTCCGCCGCGTCCCAGATGCTGCTGAAGAGAGCGGCAAAAACCGCGTACGCCAGCCCCATCCGGGAGTATCTCAATGTCTGGGTCATCGGGGGCTACGGGCTGCTGGTGCTGAGCATGCTCAGCGTGGTCTTTGCCTGCCGGGGCCTGGAGATGAAAAATGTCCCCGTGATCGAGGCCCTGGGCTTCCCGCTGGTGATGGTGCTGGGCCGGATCTTCTACGGGGAAAAGCTGACACGGAACAAACTGATCGGCATGGGGCTGATCATGCTCGGCGTGGCGATTTTTTACCTGTAAATGTGGGAGAAACGCGATATGACAGAGAAAAGCTACACCCTGCAGGGCGGCGTAATCCACGGGGAGCGCGTGCTGCTGCGCCCCATCACCATGGAGGACACCCCGCTGATCGTCAAGTGGCGGAATACCGAATCCGTGCGCCGCAACTTCATCTTCCGCGAGCCCTTCACCGCCGAGATGCACACCCGCTGGATGGAGACCAAGGTGGCCTCCGGTCAGGTGCTGCAGTATATCATCGTGGATAAGGAGAGCGGCGAGAGCGTGGGCTCGGTCTATTTCCGGGATGTGGACAAAGCCAACCGCAGCGCGGAGTACGGCATCTTTATCGGGGAGGAAACTGCCCGGGGCAAGGGCCTCGGCAGCGAGGTTGCCCGGATCTTCACGGACTTCGGGTTTCGGGAGCTGAAGCTGCACCGTATCAGCCTGCGCCTGCTGGCGGACAACACCCGTGCGGAAAAGAGCTACACAAACGGCGGCTTTTGCCGGGAGGGGCTGTTTCGGGACATGGTGAAGCTCGACGGAGAATACCGGGACGTTCTGTTTATGGCAAAGCTCAACGGGGAGGACTGACATGACGAAGGTATCCTTTGTGATCCCCTGCTACCGCTCGGAGCATACGGTCACGGCCGTGGCGGCGGAGATCGAAAAAACCATGGCGGCCCTGCCCCAGTATGATTGGGAGCTGGTGCTGGTCAACGACTGCTCGCCCGACGGCACCTTCGGGGTGCTCCGGGGCCTGGCGGAAAAGGACGCGCGCATCACCGCGGTGGATCTGGCCAAGAACTTCGGCCAGCACGCGGCGCTCATGTGCGGCATGCGCCATACCGACGGCGACGTGGTGGTCTGCCTGGACGACGACGGCCAGACGCCCGCCGACGAGGTGGGCAAGCTGCTAGAGAAGATCGAAGCGGGCTACGACGTGGTCTACGCCTCTTATGCGGAAAAGAAGGAGAGCGGCTTCCGGCGCTTCGGCAGCGACGTCAACCGCCGCATGACCGAGATCATGCTCTCCAAACCGAAGGAGCTGGAGCTGACCAGCTACTTTGCCGCCCGCCGCTTCATCATCGACGAAATGCTCCGCTACGAGCACTGCTATCCCTATGTGATGGGCCTGGTGCTGCGCAGCACCAAGCGCATCTGCAACGTGCCGGTCCAGCACCGGGAGCGGGAGACCGGCTCTTCCGGCTATACGCTCTCCAAG
Source organism: uncultured Eubacteriales bacterium (assembly GCA_900319835.1). The sequence goes on from ONPY01000021.1 coordinate 35,672, forward strand.
CTGCTGGGGCTCTGGATGAACGGCTTTACCTCCTTCTCGGTCAAGCCTCTGCGCATCTCCACTTACGCCGGGGTGATTACGGCGCTGCTGGGCTTTGTGTATGCCCTGGCGGCGGTGATCCGCTATTTCACGGTCCACATGGCCCCCCAGGGCTGGACCACCACCACGGTGCTGCTGCTGATCGTGGGCGGGCTGAACCTGCTGATGCTGGGGCTGGTGGGCGAATATATCGGGCGGGTCTTCATGTGCGTCAATGCTACCCCGCAGTATGTCGAACGGGAAGTCTATAAGCAATAGAAACGGGAATAAAAAAACCGCTCCGAAAGGAGCGGTTTCAATATGTCGACAAAGTCCGCACGTGTCATCCTGAGCGAGCGTCAGCGAGTCGAAGGATCTCAGCGTCGAAGCCTGTACAATAGGCGCCGTTTGAGATTTCTCCCTAAAGGACTAGGCGCTTCGCTCGAAATGACATATGATTGGGTTTGTCTACAGTCTGAAAAACCGCTCCGAAAGGAGCGGTTTTTTCATGCGCTTTTTACAGCTGCTTCTGGGCGTTGATCTTGATGCCGGGGCCCATGGTGGAGGCGGTGACGCAGGACCGGATGTACTGGCCCTTGGCGGCCGCGGGCTTGGCCTTGATGATCGCGGTGAGCAGAGCGACGTAGTTCTCGTAGAGCTTCTCGCCGCCGAAGCTGACCTTGCCGATGGGGCAGTGGATGATGTTGGTCTTGTCCAGACGGTACTCGACCTTACCGGCTTTGGCTTCCTTGACAGCCTGCGCCACGTTGGGGGTGACGGTGCCGGCCTTGGGGGAAGGCATCAGGCCCTTGGGGCCCAGGATCTTACCGAGACGGCCGACGGTGCCCATCATCTTGGGGTTGGCGATGACGGTGTCGAACTCGAACCAGTTCTCCTTCTGGATCTTCTCCACGTACTCCATGCCGCCGGCGTAATCGGCGCCGGCCGCGAGGGCCTCTTCCACCTGCTCGGGCGGGCAGAAGCACAGGACGCGGACGGTCTTGCCGGTGCCGTTGGGCAGCACGATGGCGCCGCGGACCTGCTGGTCGGCGTGACGGCCGTCAACACCGAGCTTGACGTGCAGCTCGACGGTCTCGTCGAACTTGGCCTTGCTGGCCTGGCAGACCAGGCTCAGAGCCTCCTGGGGCTCGTAGAGGGCCTGCTTATCAATGAGCTTAGCGCTCTCTTTATAATTTTTACCTCTAAACAATTTGTTTTCCTCCTAAAATGTGGTTGAGTCGGATGGAGTATCCTCCCACGTTGCTGAGCGAAACGCTCAGTCTCCGACGATGACGCCCATGGAGCGGCAGGTACCGGCGATCATGCTGATGGCGGAGTCGATGTCGGTGCAGTTGAGGTCGGGCATCTTCTGCTCGGCGATCTTGCGGACATCTTCCTTGCTGATGGTCGCGACCTTGTCTCTCTGGGGGACGCCGGAAGCGGTCTCGATGCCGCAGGCCTTCTTGATCAGAAGGGCGGCAGGAGGAGTCTTGGTGACGAAGGTGAAGCTGCGGTCGGAGTACACGGTGATGACGACGGGGATCATCATGCCCATGTCGCCCTTGGTGCGCTCGTTGAAGTCCTTGGTGAACTGACCGATATTGACGCCGTACTGGCCCAGTGCGGGGCCGACGGGGGGCGCCGGAGTCGCTTTGCCGGCGGGAACCTGGAATCTTACGTATCCAACTACTTTCTGTGCCACGGTATGAGCACCTCTTTCTTATTAATCTTTGGTTACTTCGACCTGGTCGAGCTCCAGATCCACCGGAGTCTCGCGGCCGAACATGGAGACCACGACGCGGACCCGATCCTTCTCGGGCTCCAGCTCTTCCACGATGCCGAGGAAGCCGGAGAGAGGCCCGTCGATGACCTTGACCTCATCGCCGACGGCGTAGCCGACGACGATCTCCTTGCGCTCGACGCCGAGATCGTAGATCTCCTGCTCCGTGAGGGGGACGGCCTTGCCGTCGGACCCGACGAAGCCGGTTGCACCGCGGACGTTGTGGACCAGGTGCCAGCTGTCATCCGTAAGGATCATCTTCACCAGCACGTAACCCGGGAACACCTTGCGCTCGACGGTCTTTTCGCCGGCGTCGGTAAACTCGGTGACGGTCTCCATGGGGATGTTGACCTCTTTGATCAGGTCCGTCATCCTGCGGTTTTCTGCTGCCTTCATCACAGCGGCAGCCACTGCGTTTTCATACCCGGAATAGGTATGAACGACATACCATTTTGCTTCTTCAGCCATGGCGATCAACCCAAACGGAAGATGAGGCTGACCACCATCTGGGCGATTTCGTCAAAGGCCCAGATGCCCACCGCGGAAATCAGCATCATGCCGAGGGAGATGAGCGTGTTGTTTCTGAGCGCCTTGGGCGTCGGCCAGATGACCTTCCTCAGCTCGCTCTTCATTTCCCTGAACCACTTGCCGACTCTCTGGAAGAAGCCGAGCTTGGCATCCTCCTTCTTGACGGCGGTGACGGCCTTTGCGGGAGCGGCGTTGACCTTCTTTTCTTCAGCCATTGTTACGCATCCTTTCCGTCATCACTTGGTTTCGACATGCTTGGTGTGCTTTCTGCAGAAGGGGCAATACTTGCTGCGCTCCAAACGGTCGGACGTATTCTTTTTGTTCTTGACCGTGTTGTAGTTCCTCTGCTTGCATTCTTCGCATCTGAGTGTGATTTTAACTCTTGCGCCTGCAGCCATTCTTTCGGCACCTCCTATTTTATTTACCCGCCGGGGGGCGGGCATTGCCTCCCTGCATATGGGCGAAATGGTCTCTCTGCGCGGAAAAAAGCGCGCAAAAAGAAACCTCTCGTCCGACAGGTAACATATACTATAGCACAGCGCTTTTTCAAGGTCAAGCATTATTTTTACAAATTTGCAATCAATTTGCCGCAAATTCTCCGCTGCAAAAAAAGATTGCCGGTCCAAACGGACCGGCAATCTTTTTTGAAACTGTCTTACTTCAGCGCGGCGGTAATGATGCTCATCTGGTAGACCTCCTCGGCGTTGCAGCCGCGGGACAGGTCGTTGATGGGCGCGTTCAGACCCTGGAGCACAGGGCCGATGGCGGCGAAGCCGCCCAGACGCTGGGCGATCTTGTAGCCGATGTTGCCGGACTGGATCTCGGGGAAGACGAAGGTGTTGGCATAGCCGGCCACGGGGCTTCCGGGGAACTTGAGCTGGCCGACGGTGGGGGAGACGGCGGCGTCGAACTGGATCTCGCCGTCGACGTTGATCTCGGGGTGGGTCTCCTTGACGATCCTGGTGGCCTCGCGCACCAGATCGACGGCCGGGCCCTTGCCGGAGCCCTTGGTGGAGTAGCTCAGCATGGCGACCTTGGGGTCGATGCCGAAGAATTTGGCGGTCTTGGCGCACTCGACGGCGACCTCGGCCAGCTTCTGGGCGGCGGTCAGGGTGACGTTGCCCTGCTTGTCCACGCTGTCCTCATAGGAGATGTTGATGGCGCAGTCGCCCATGGCCAGCATCTCGTCGCCGCGGACCAGCAGGAAGCAGGAGGAGACGAGGTTGGCGCCCTTCTTGGTCTTGACCAGCTGCAGGGCGGGACGGACGGTGTCGGCGGTGGAGTAGGTGGCACCGCCCAGCAGAGCGTCGGCCTTGCCCATCTTCACCAGCATGGTGCCGAAGTAGTTGCTCTTGGCCAGCGCGGCTCTCGCGTCCTCCGCGGTGGCCTTGCCCTTGCGCAGAGCGACGAACTCGTCGACCATGGCGTCCATCTCGGGATAGGTGGCGGGGTCGAGAATCTCCAGCCCCTCGATGTCGAAGCCGCCCTTTTGGGCCGCGGCCTTGACCTCATCGACATTGCCGATGAGCACGGGGGTCAGGAAGCCGTCCTTCTTCAGGCGGGCAGCGGCCTCGAGGATGCGGGCGTCGGTGCCCTCGGGATAGACGATCTTGCGGGGATTGGCTTTCAGGATTTCTACCAGGTTTTCAAACATGGAACGAACCTCCAGTGTGTATTTTTCTTGGCACTGCTCATCGTACCACTACCGGCGGAACTTTTCAAGTTATAGAAGGAATTTTCTATTTACAAAGCCGCCTTCGCCGGATATAATATACAAACTGTAATCAACGAGACAAGGGGAATCGGCATGAACAGAAGCTTTCCGGAGACGCTTTCGGCCCTGCGCCGGGAGCGCAGCATCAGCCAGCGCGCCGCCGCGGCGGACCTGGGCATCAGCCAGGCGCTGCTGAGCCATTACGAAAACGGCGCGCGGGAGCCGGGACTCGGCTTCGTGTGCCGGGCCTGCGACTATTACGGCGTGACGGCCGACTATCTGCTGGGCCGCACCGACCGGCCCAACGCCGCGCTCAGCGCCGCCACGACCGCCGCGGCCTTTCTGGAGCGCATGCAGGAGCTCATCGGCAGCGCCCACCGTGCCCTTGATGAATACACCGACCGGGAGGACGAGACATGATCAAGCAGGAAAACATCCGCAACTTTTCCATCATCGCCCACATCGACCACGGCAAGTCCACCCTCTCCGACCGGCTGATCGAAAAGTGCGGCGCGGTGGAGCAGCGCATCATGGAGGACCAGATCCTGGACAACATGGACCTGGAAAAGGAGCGCGGCATCACCATCAAGGCCCGCGCCGTGGGTCTCAATTACGCCGCCGCAGACGGGGAGACCTACACCCTGAACCTGATCGACACCCCGGGCCACGTGGACTTCAACTACGAGGTCAGCCGCTCACTCGCCGCCTGTGAGGGCGCGGTGCTGGTGGTGGACGCCTCCCAGGGCGTGGAGGCCCAGACCCTGTCCAACACCTATCTCGCGCTGGACAACAACCTGGAGATCCTGCCGGTGGTCAACAAGATCGACCTGCCCGCGGCAGACCCCAAACGGGTCAAGGAGGAGATCGAGGAGATCATCGGCCTGCCCGCCATGGACGCGCCGGAGATCAGCGCCAAGGCCGGCATCAACATCGACGCTGTGCTGGAGGACGTGGTGGCAAACGTGCCCGCGCCCGGCGGCGACCCCGAGGCCCCCCTCAAGACGCTGATCTTTGACAGCCAGTACGACAATTACCGGGGCGTCATCGTCTTCATGCGCCTCATGGACGGCACCATCCGCCGGGACCAGGAGATCCTGCTCATGGGCACCGGCGCCAAATACAAGGTGGTGGAGGTGGGCCATCTGCGGCCCATCGGTCTCGAGCCCTGCGACAGCCTCTCCGCCGGGGACGTGGGGTATTTTACCGCCAGCATCAAGAATGTGGCCGACACCCAGGTGGGCGACACGGTCACGGACGCCTTGAGTCCCACGGCCCAGGCCCTGCCCGGCTACCGTCCGGCGCGGCCCATGGTCTTCTGCGGCATCTACACTGAGGACGGCTCCAAGTACCCCGATCTGCGCGACGCCCTGGACAAGCTCAAGCTCAACGACGCCTCCCTCTCCTACGAGCCGGAGAGCTCTGTGGCCCTTGGCTTCGGCTTCCGCTGCGGCTTTCTCGGCATGCTGCACATGGAGATCATCCAGGAGCGGCTGGAGCGGGAGTTTGACCTGGAGCTTGTCACCACCCTGCCCTCCGTCATTTACAAGGTCGTCAAGACCGACGGGTCGGTCGTGCTGGTGGACAACCCCCACAACTACCCGGACGTGCCCTCCATCGCGGAGGCGTACGAGCCCTACGTCAAGGTCTCCATCATCACGCCCAACGAGTTTGTGGGCAACATCATGCCCCTCTGCCAGGATCGCCGCGGCGAGTACAAGAACATGCAGTACCTCGACCAGCGCCTGGTGGAGCTGCACTACGAGATGCCCCTCAACGAGATCATCTACGATTTCTTCGACACCCTCAAGGCCCGCACCAAGGGCTACGCCTCGCTGGACTATGAGCTGTCCGAGTACAAGCTGTCGGATCTGGTGAAGGTGGATGTGCTCTTAAACGGCGACCAGGTGGATGCGCTGAGCTTCATCGCCCACCGGGAGAAGGCCTACGGCCGCGCCCGCAAGCTCTGTGAGAAGCTCAAGGAGAACATCCCGCGCCAGCTCTTCGAGGTGCCCGTCCAGGCGGCCATCGGCGGCAAGATCATTGCCCGCGAGACCGTCCGCGCCATGCGCAAGGACGTGCTGGCCAAGTGCTACGGCGGCGACATCACCCGCAAGAAGAAGCTGCTGGAAAAGCAGAAGGAAGGCAAGAAAAAGATGCGCCAGCTCGGCACCGTCTCCATCCCCACCGAGGCTTTCCTCGCGGTATTGAAGCTGGACGAGTGAGCGGCAGTGTGGAGGGTGGAGTTAGGCGTGTGGAGGGAAGGAGCGCCTCCGGCGCGGATTTGAAACCGATCCCTCCGCCCCTTCGGGGCACCTCCCTTTCTCAAAGGGAGGCAGCAGCCCTTTTGGCCCCCTTCTCGTAAAGGGGGCTGTCAGCAAAGCTGACTGGGGGATCGAGTATTATACGTGCCGAAGGCACACCATAACTCCACACTCCACTTTCCAAACTCCACACGCGCGAAGCGCTATTTTTTGTAGGGTTTACAATGATGTGTGACAGAAAGTGAAAAAAAGATAGCGAATAGGAGTGGCCTGTATTAAGGTTGAGTTGTCGAGACAAAACCGAAAGG
>ONPY01000131.1 GCA_900319835.1 uncultured Eubacteriales bacterium
GAGGAGCGGCTCATAGGCGCCGCGGAGCACTTCCGGCAGGGTGTCGAGCAGCTTGTGGCAGGCCAGCGCCTCCACCTCCTTGTAGGCGTCGCGGATCTCATTGCTGTGATACTTGATCGGCGTCGGCAGATCCCCGGTCAGAATCTCCGAGCTGTCGTGGAACAGCGCCACCGTGGCGGCCTCATCCGGGTTGCACGGCACGTGGAACACATCGCGGCGGATCACGCCCAGCGCATGGGCCAGCACCGCGACCATATGGCTGTGCTCCTGAATGTTTTCAGGCAGGGAATTGCGCATCAGGCTCCAGCGCCCGATGTAGCGCATGCGGGAGATATAGGCAAAAAAGTTCTCTTTCATGAATTGATCCTTTCAGAGTGCGCCTTTTTATTCATTCCGATAAACTCTCGGCACCCGCTTGGTGACCGAGCATAACAGCTCGTAGGGGATGGTCTGCGCCGCGTCGGAGAGGGAATAGATGTCGTTGTTCGGTCCGAAGACCTCCGCCTCGCTGCCCACCTCCGCCTCGGGAATGTCCGTGAGGTCCACCATGCACATGTCCATGCAGATGGTCCCCAGCTGCGGCGCGGCGGCACCCTCGATGCGGTAGCTGCACTTATTGGAGCTCAGCCTCGGCAGCCCGTCTGCGTAACCGGCGGCCAACACGCCCATGCGGGTCCGGCGCGTCGTGACGAAGCGCCGCCCGTAGCTGACGCAGGTTCCGGCCTCGTGGTATTTGATGGTGCTGACGGTGGTGACCAGGCGCATCGCGGGCTTCAGACCCAGCTTCCCGCCGTCGCCGTAGCCGTAGAGCAGCAGGCCGGGCCGCACCATATCCATCGCCGTCTCGGGGTAGGAGACCACGGCCCCGCTGTTGGCGCAGTGCCGGATGGGGAAGCGGATCCCCGCCCGGGACTCCACCGCGTCCAGCACCGCCGTAAAGAGGCGGAACTGCTCCCGCGTATAGGCCTGGCTCTCTTCGTCCGGCTCGTCGGAGACGGCGAAGTGGGTGTAGAAGCCCTCAAAGTCCAGATTCGGCAGGCCGCAGGAGGTGATGATGTTCTGTACACCCTCCTCGAAGAGCTCGCCCTCGCAGAGATAGCCCAGGCGCGACATGCCGGTGTCCAGCTTGATGTGCAGCTTCAGCGTCCGCCCGAGCCGCACGGCCTCCTCGGAGTATTCGACGGCCTTGGCCAGACACGTGGCCGTCTGGGTCAGATCGTTTTCAATCAGCATTCCGGTGTATTCTTTCGGCGTATGCCCGAGAATCAGGACCGGCATCGTGATGCCGCCCCGGCGAAGCTCCATCGCCTCGTCCAGGCAGCTGACCGCGAGATAGTCCGCGCCCTCGTCCTGCAGCAGCCTGGAAACCCGCAGCGCGCCGTGTCCGTAGGCGTCGGCCTTCACCACGCCGAGAAAGCGGCAGCCTTCCGGAAGAACGCTCCGGATCGCATGATAATTGTGCCGGATGGCATCGAGGTCAATCTCGGCCCAGGTACGCTTCATTAAATCATCCATCATCCTTGCCTCTGTTTCGAAATTCCCGGATATTATACGCATTTTCGCAGAAACTGTCAATTCGCCTCTTGCAATCCGCATCGCTTTGTGTTACTCTATGCCTTGCTGTGAACGGGAAAATAACGCCAAGCGGCTCGAAGAGAGTGGGGGTCACCGGCTGCAAGCCCCCTGGGTGCGCGGTGTTTGGTTCGCCCGGGAGCTCCGGCCAATCCCCGGCGTGTCGGGCGCGTTAAGCCCGCTGAAGAGTGCGGCAGCGCTGCCCATACGGCCCATCGGCCCCACGGCCTTGGAAGGCTTATCGGCCCGGGACGGAGAAGCGCGCCGAAGATAGGTGGTACCGCGGAAGCTGAGCTTTCGTCCTGTTGCGTATGGCGCTGTTGCGCGCTGCGCGGGGGACGGGGGCTTGTTTTTTACCCGGCCTGCTGCGCAGAATGATGTCAGTGGAAACATATTTTCACCATAAGGAGAAACACATGAAAGAACTATTGCAGAAGCTGCATGACGCGGCGATGCAGGCGATCCTCGAGACCGAGGACGTGGACTCTCTGGAGAGCCTGCGGGTGAAGTACCTGGGCAAGAAGGGCGAGCTCACGGGGATCCTGCGCCAGATGGGCCGCCTGTCGGCGGAGGAGCGTCCGGCGATGGGCCAGCTGGCGAACCAGCTGCGCTCCGAGATTGAGCAGACCCTGGAGACCCGCCGCGCGGCGCTGAACGAAGCCCGCCTGGAGATGAAACTCCTGCAGGAGACGGTGGACGTGACGCTCCCGGGCAAGAAGCAGCCCCAGGGCCACAAGCACCCCATGTACAACGTCCTGGACCAGATCAAGGACATCTTCATCGGCATGGGCTTCGAGATCGTGGACGGCCCGGAGGTGGAGCTCTCGGACTACAACTTCACGAAGCTGAACATTGACGAGGGCCACCCCTCGCGGGAGTGGACGGACACCTTCTACTTCACCGGCGACAGCCGCATCTGCCTGCGGACCCAGACCTCCCCGATGCAGATCCACGCCATGGAGACCAAGCCCCTGCCTATCCGCATGATCGCGCCGGGCCGGGTCTACCGCAAGGACGAGGTGGACGCGACCCACTCTCCCATGTTCCACCAGATCGAGGGCATGGTCATCGACAAGGGCGTCACCATGTCGGACCTGAAGGCGACGCTGAACCTGGTGGTGGAGAAAATCTACGGCAAGGGCACGGTGACCCGCTTCCGTCCGCACCATTTCCCCTTCACCGAGCCGAGCTGTGAGCTGGACATCCAGTGCCACAAGTGCGGCGGCCGCGGCTGCCCCACCTGCAAGGGCGAGGGCTGGATCGAGGTCCTGGGCGCCGGCATGGTGCACCCGAAGGTGCTGGCGGGCTGCGGCATCGACCCGGACGTCTACTCCGGCTGGGCCTTCGGCATGGGCCTGGAGCGCCTGGCCATGGGCGAGTACAAGATCACGGACCTGCGTCTCATCTTCGAGAACGACGTGCGGTTCCTGGAGCAGTTTTAAGGAGGTGCCGGCATGAATCTGTCAAGAAAATGGCTCACTGAGTTCGTCGACCTGCCGCTCGCGGAGATTGACGACCGCAGCTTTGCCGAGGCCATGACGGTCTCCGGCTCCAAGGTCGAGGTGACCGAGGACCTCTCCGCCCACCTGAAGAACGTCGTCGTCGGCCGCGTCCTCACGATGGAGCGCCACCCCGACTCGGACCACATGTGGGTCCTCAGCCTGGACGTGGGCCAGTCCGCCCCGGTCCAGATCGTCACCGGCGCCTGGAACGTCCACGAGGGCGACCTGGTCCCCGTGGCCCTGGACGGCGCGCTGCTGCCCACCGGCGCTGAGATCCGCAGCGGCTCCCTCCGGGGCGTCCGCTCCGAGGGCATGCTCTGCTCCCTGAAGGAGCTGGACCTCAGCACCCACGACTACGCCTACGCGGAGATCAGAGCCGCCGCCATCCTCGGGGACTATCACCCTCTGGACCCCTCCAAGCCCTCCATCCCGGCCTCCATCGGCCCCGGCGACAAGGTCTTCGGACCCGTCCTTGCCGCCCAGGTCTGCGCCCTGCGGCGCACCGCGGACGGGGACGCCTGGGACCTGGACCTGAGCCTGGCGGACCGCCGCGTCCAGGCCGCAACCTCCTGCTCCAACCTCCACCTGGGCGACCTGGTGGCCCTGGACACCCGCACCAACCACGTCTGCGAGCTCTCCGACCTCCACGCCGAGCAGAAGGAGTTCCCCCACTGCATCCCCGACGGCATCTTCGTCCTGCGGGAGGACGTCCGCCCCGGCGACGACATCGCCGCC
>ONPY01000082.1 GCA_900319835.1 uncultured Eubacteriales bacterium
TGCGATACCTCGTTGAAGACGGTTGCCACCAATGCGGGAACCGCTACCATGTAGGCCATGTTGGCCATCATGCCCCACACGTCGATCTCCACGACGGTGCCCACCAGCAGCTTGAGCGTAAGCGGTATGAAATGTTTTTTCTTTGCTTGCTGTCTCTCCAATTATTCCACCCTATAGCCTTTACCCCAAATTGTTTTGATCAGTTCGGGATGATTGGCGTCTTCCTCCAGTTTCTTTCTTAGGTTCAAAATATGTACCATAACGGTATTTCCGTCGGAGGGCAGTATGCCCTGATCGCTATCGGCTACACGATGGTCTATGGTATCCTGCGTCTGATTAACTTTGCACACGGCGACGTTTTTATGGCTGCCGGCATGTTTATGGTCTTCCTTTCGGCAACGCTGCCGCTGGGCGTAGCCATTCCTCTGGTTCTTCTGATTACGGTTGCCCTCGGATTCCTGATTGAGCGCGTTGCGTATAAGCCGCTGCGCTCTGCCCCCAGGATGTCTGTCATGATCTCCGCTATCGGTGTGAGCTATTTGATTCAAAACTGTGCCCTTTATTTCACCGGCGGCCTTGCCAAGGTCTATCCCCAGCTGCCCTGGCTGAGCGATACCGTGATGATCTTTGGCGCTGTCACCAAGCGCGTCACGCTCATCACGCCGGTACTGACACTGGTTCTTGTTGTCGGTCTGACGCTGTTCATCCGTTACACCAAAATCGGCATGGCCATGCGTGCGGTCTCCAAGGATTTTGAGACGGCGCGTCTGATGGGCATTAAGGTCAATTCCGTGATTTCTGCCACCTTCATCATCGGCTCCCTTCTGGCCGCAGTCGGCAGTCTGCTTTACTTTACCAACTACGCCTCTGTGACGCCCACTTCCGGCGGCATGCCCGGCCTTAAGTGCTTTGTCGCGGCGGTTTTCGGTGGGATCGGGTCGATCCCCGGCGCTGTGATCGGCGCCTTTATCATCGGCATTGCCGAAAACGTCATAAAGGGCCTGGGCTGGACGACCTTCTCCGATGCCTTTACCTTTGCCCTGCTGATTGTGATCCTGCTTGTGAAGCCCACCGGCCTCTTCGGTGAAAAGGCGACGGATAAGGTGTGAGGTGACAGGTATGGAATTGAGAACAAACAAAAAGAGAGACGGTCTCTATACTGCCATCGCGTTGGCTGCCATGTTCCTGCTCCTGCTGGTGATGGAGCTGACCATGAAGCCCACATCCATCTTGTTTACGGTGCTGAAAAAAGGCGTCATCTACGCGCTGGTTGCGGTCTCCATGAACCTGCTTAACGGTTTCACCGGCCTCTTTTCCCTAGGACAGGCGGGCTTTATGCTGATCGGCGCGTATACTTACGCCATTTTGACCATGCCTGTGGCTGTCAAGATGGGGGACTCGGTCTACAAGTACTATGACTGCGCCATCCACTTTGAACTTGGTATTCTGCCCGCGATGCTGGCGGCGGGTCTGGCGGCGGCACTGCTGGCAGCGCTGATCGGCCTGCCGGTGCTCCGGCTGAAGAGCGACTACCTGGCAATCGCCACGCTTGGATTTGCAGAGATCCTGCGTGCCATTTTCCAGTGGGACGCCATGGGCCCCGTCACCAATGGTGCAAATGTCCTGCGTCAGTACAAGGATCTGACCAAGGTCACGATCCCCTTTACCAGCATCAAATTTCCGCCCACGCTGTTTTGTTTTATGGTCTGCGGTATCTGTATCGCCGTCATTGTGCTTTTGATCAACTCCTCCTACGGCCGGGCTTTCAAGGCCATCCGGGACGATGAGATCGCGGCAGAGGCCATGGGCATTAACCTCTTCAAGCACAAGGAGATGAGCTTTGTCATCAGCTCCTTCTTCGCAGGTATCTCCGGGGCACTGCTGGCCATGTTCCAGTACACGGTACAGGCGGCACAGTTTAAATCCGCCATGACTTATGAGATCCTTTTGATCGTGGTGATTGGCGGCATTGGCTCTGTGACCGGCTCCTGCATTGCGTCCTTCCTGTTTATTGCCTGCAATGAATGGTGGCTGCGCTTCTTGGATGAGTCTTCCAACAATATCCTCGGGCTGAACATCCTGCGCTCGGGCTTCCGCAAGGTCGTCTTCTCCATCGTCATTATGATCATCGTGCTCTTCTTCTCCAAGGGCATTATGGGCGAGCGCGAGTTCTCCTGGGACAGGATACGCGCATTCTTCCGGGATCCCTTTGGCGTGAAGAAAAAGCGCGCAGCGGCAAAGGAGGTGCAGGTCAATGAGTGAGTCTGTGCTCCGCATGGAAAATGTCACCATGCAGTTTGGCGGCGTGGTGGCGGTCAACAACCTCTCTCTGGAGGTAAACCGCGGCGAGATCGTGGCCCTGATCGGCCCCAACGGTGCCGGAAAAACCACCGCCTTCAACTGCATCACCGGCGTATACGAGCCCACCAACGGCCAGGTCTATTTCCAGGATGCGCTGATCGTATCCAACCATCCCAGCGGAAAGATGAAGAAGGATTACCAAGGCATGAACTCGGAAAAGTACATGCAGGTAAAGCCGGTGGATCCTACGCCGAATCAGATTACCAAGCTGGGTATCGCACGTACTTTTCAGAACATCCGCCTTTGGAAAAGCATGACTGTGTTTGACAATGTTCTGACTGCCAAGCATATGCGCGCCAAGCACAATGTTTTTACTGCAACCTTCCGGCTCAGCGCTGCGGAGGAAAAACGTATGCGCGAGGAAACCATGGCTCTGCTGGAGGAGCAGAATCTTGCACAGTATAAGGACGATCTGGCAACCTCGCTGCCCTACGGTCTGCAGAGGAGGCTGGAGATCGCCCGTGCGCTGGCCACCGAGCCCAAGCTCTTGCTGCTGGACGAGCCGGCAGCTGGCATGAACCCGCAGGAGACAGAGGAACTGGGCCGGTTTATCATGCAGATCAAGACAAAGTACGATCTGACGATCTTTATGATTGAGCACCACATGGATCTGGTCATGAAGTTTTCCGACCGCATCTATGTCATTGACTTTGGGCGTCTGATCGCCAAGGGCACTCCCGCGGAAATCCAGGCCAATCCCAAGGTCATAGAAGCATATCTGGGGGTGGCAGACGATGAATGAACCGATCCTCTCCATACGGGATCTGAAAGTCAATTATGGCGGCATTGAAGCCGTCAAGGGCATCTCCTTTGATGTGCAGGAAGGGAGTATCGTCACCCTCATCGGTGCAAACGGCGCCGGAAAGAGCTCGACGCTGCGCAGCATCGTGGGCCTGGTAAAGCCCGCCGCAGGCGAGATCCTGTTCCGTGGGGATGACATCACAAACCACGACACCAATGTGATCGTCAAAAAGGGAATCACGCTGGTTCCCGAGGGACGGCGTATCTTCCCGGATCTGACGGTGCTGGAAAACCTGAAGATGGGCGCTTATCTCAGAAATGACGACATCTCGGGAGATCTGGCGTGGATGTTCGATCTCTTCCCGCGCCTGAAGGAGCGTTCCTGGCAGCCAGGCGGTACCCTCTCCGGCGGCGAGCAGCAGATGCTGGCCGTGGCAAGAGCCCTGATGGGCAAACCCAAGCTTATCATGATGGACGAGCCCTCTCTGGGGCTCGCGCCGTTGATCGTCCGGGGTATCTTCGATATCATTCGTGAGATCAATCAACAGGGCGTGACCGTACTGCTGATCGAGCAGAACGCCAACATGGCCCTGAAGATCGCGGATTACGCCTACGTTTTGGAGACGGGCCGCATCGGGCTTTCGGGCACGGGCAAGGAGCTGCTTGCCAATGAAGACGTGAAACGCGCGTATCTGGGCAGTTAAACAATTTCCCCAAAAGGAGCCGCTGAAAAGTGGCTCCTTTTTCGGTTGCCTTTCGCTTCCTCCTGTGATAAAATAACTGGGCCAATTTGTAAACCGATGGAGTGACCCGCCGTGTTTGAACAGCTAAAGCCTCTGGAAAACAAATATGAGCGGCTCTGTGCCCGCATGGAGGAGCCGTCCACCTATGCCGACCCCGCCGTCTACAGCAAATATGAACGGGAAGCCCGGGACCTCGAGCCGCTGATCACGGCCTATCGGGCGTATCAGAAGGCCGAAAAGACCATGGCCGACGCGCTGGAGCTGATGGCGGACAGCGAAATGAAGGAGCTGGCCCAGGAGGAATACTCCGAAGCCAAAGCCGAGCATGAGAGGCTGGAGCAGGAGATCAAGATCCTGCTGCTGCCGAAGGACCCCAATGACAACAAGAACGTCATCATGGAGATCCGCGGCGGCGTCGGCGGGGAAGAGGGGATGCTGTTTGCTGCCGACCTTTTCCGCATGTACAGCATGTATGCCGAATCCAAGGGCTGGAAGATCGACGTGGCCAACATCAGCGAGACGGAGCTTGGCGGCATCAAGGAAGTCAGCTTTGTCATTGAGGGAAGCGGGGCCTATTCCAGATTGAAATTTGAGGCTGGCGGCCACAGGGTCCAGCGCGTTCCCGCGACGGAGTCCGGCGGGCGGATCCACACCTCGGCCGCCACGGTCGCCGTACTGCCCGAGGTGGAGGAGATCGACTTCCATCTGGATCCCGGCGATCTGAAGATCGACACCTATCGCTCCTCCGGCGCCGGCGGCCAGCACGTCAATAAGACCGAGAGTGCCATCCGCATTACCCATCTGCCCACGGGCGTTGTGGTCGAGTGCCAGGATGAACGCAGCCAGTACAAGAACAAGGACCGCGCCATGCAGATCCTGCGTGCCAAGCTCTATGAAGCTGAGCAGGCCAAACAACACGCGGCCCTCGCCAGTGAGCGCCGCAGCCAGATCGGCTCCGGTGACCGCAGCGAGCGTGTACGTACCTATAATTTCCCGCAGAACCGGGTCACCGACCACCGGCTCAGCGGAGACCAGAAAAACTTCAACATCCAGTCCATCATCAACGGCAACCTGGATCCTCTGATTGACAGCCTGATCACCGCCGACCAGACCGCAAGACTCCAGGCGCAGACGGAGGCGTGAATGAAGACCGAGCGGATTACAGAGAATATGGAACGGGCTGCCGAATACATCCAGCGCGGCGCTCTGGTGGCCGTTCCCACGGAGACGGTCTACGGTCTTGCCGGCAACGGGTTGGACACTGAGGCAGTTTCGAGAATCTATGAGGTCAAGGGCAGACCAGCCATAAAGCCCCTGTCGCTCATGGTTCCCGGCAAGGAGGCCATGGATCGCTACTGTCACGACATCCCCGGACAGGCGCGGGTTTTGGCCGAAAAATTCTGGCCCGGTCCGCTGACCATTGTTTTGCCGGCCCGGGAAGAGGTCCCCGAGATCGTGCTGGCCGGGGGCAAGACCGTCGGTCTGCGCTGCCCGGACCACCCATTGACTCTTTCGCTTCTCCGGGAATGCGGTCTGCCGCTGGCGGCGCCCTCCGCCAATCCCTCCGGCAAGCCCAGCCCCAAGACCGCCGAACAGGTGCTGGGATACTTTGACGGAAAAATTGAGGCCGTGATCGACGGTGGTCCCTGCGGAATCGGGACAGAGTCGACTCTGATTGATATGAGCCGCAAGCCCTTCCGGATTCTTCGGCAAGGGGCGTTGGACCGCGATACCATTGCCGAAACGCTTGTTGACCAGATGCAGATTGTCGGCATTACCGGCGGAAGCGGCACCGGCAAAACCACCGCCTTGAGAGAGCTTGAAAAGTTCGGCGCACTAGTGATCGACTGCGACACGGTCTATCATGAGCTTTTACAGAGCAGCGGGGAGATGCTTGCGGAGCTCTCTGAGACGTTCCCCGGGGTCGTACACGATGGTGTGCTGGACCGACCGGCGCTGGCAGCCCGGGTTTTTTCTGATGAGGCGGCTTTGCAGAAGCTGAACGAGACCACACACCGCTATGTCTGCCGGGAGGTGGAGGCGCGGCTGCGTGAGCACGCCATGAATGGCGGTGAGCTTGCAGCAATTGACGCCGTGGAGCTCTTCTCGAGCGGTCTCAGCGAGCGCTGCACCGTGACGCTCGCGGTGCTGGCCGATGCGGAAAAGCGCATAAAGCGCGTCATGGCGCGGGATCAGATCAACCGGGAATCTGCCGTGCGGCGCATTGAAGCACAGCGTCCGGATGCATACTTTGAGCAGCACTGCGATTATTGTCTGTGGAATAACGCTGACCAGGAACAGTTCAAACAGGACTGCCGGCAGCTTTTTAAGGAGATACAAAAAGCATGGATGAACTGAAAAAGAACCTTTTTTACGAGCAGAAAAACGGCTATGACTGCATTGAGCCCCAGGAGCATGTGGCTGTGGAAGACTACTGCCGCGGCTACATGGACTTTTTGAACCGCTCCCGCACAGAGCGTGAGTGCGTTGTCAACGCCATAGCCCTGGCAAAGGAAAAGGGGTTTGTCGAGTATTATCCCGGTATGGAGCTTCACCCTGGCATGAAGGTCTACAGCTGCAACCGCGGCAAGGCCCTGATGCTGGCAGTGATCGGCAAAAACAGTCTGGCCGATGGCGCGGTGATCGCCGGCGCCCATGTGGATTCCCCGCGGCTCGACTTAAAGCAGAATCCCCTCTATGAAACTGACGAACTCTGCTTTTTCCGCACCCACTACTACGGCGGCATCAAGAAATACCAGTGGGTGACCATCCCGCTGGAACTGCACGGCGTCGTGATCCTCCAGAGTGGAGAGCGCGTAGATGTGGTCATCGGTCGGGAGCCGGACGAGCCCCGCTTTGTCATCACTGACCTGCTGCCGCATCTGGCCCAGGACCAGATGAAAAAGGCTATGTCCGAGGGCATCACCGGCGAGGGGCTCAACCTGATCATCGGCTCCGTCCCCTATGCCGGCGAGGGCAAGGATCGGGTCAAGCTGGCCGTTATGAGCATTCTCAATGACATGTACGGCATCAAGGAAGAGGACTTCCTCTCGGCCGAGCTGGTGGCGGTGCCCGCCTTTGACGTCACGGAGGTCGGCTTTGATCGCTCCCTGATCGGCGGCTACGGCCATGACGACCGGGTCTGCGCTTATGCGGAGCTGAAAGCGCTTCTCGACGTGAATGACCCTGTCCGCACCTGCGTCTGCATTCTGGCAGACAAGGAGGAGACGGGCTCTGACGGCGTCAGCGGCATGCAGAGCAGAGCCTTTGATACCTTTATGGAGGATCTCTGCGCGGCGCAGGGCGTCTCCCTGCGGCGCTGCTTTGAAAACAGCTTCTGCCTCTCTGCGGACGTCACGGCGGCCTTTGATCCGCTGTACCCCGAGGTCTTTGAGAAGAGCAACGCGTCCCGCATCAACTACGGCATGGGCATCAATAAATTCACCGGTGCCAGGGGAAAGTCTGGCACCAGCGACGCCTCAGCGGAAGTTGTGGCCTATCTGCGCAGACTCTTTGCCAGAAACAATGTGGTGTGGCAGCTGTCTGAGTTGGGTAAGGTAGACCAGGGCGGCGGCGGTACCATCGCCAAGTTCATGGCTAACCGCAACATCGACACCATCGATGCCGGCGTTCCTGTGCTCAGCATGCATGCGCCGTTTGAGCTTGTGGCAAAGTTTGACTGCTACATGACCTACAAGGGCGTTCTCGCCGCCTACAACGACGACTGATCTTTACACATAAGAGCGCCAGTAAGAACAGAATGCCCGCCGGATCAAAACCGGCGGGCGCTTTGTTTATTCTTCCTGCCGATTGCCCATGATAGACAGGAGGTGATGGATTTGGAAGAACAACAGGGGAGCGGCGTCCAGCAGGGGAGGATACACTGCCTGAGCATCATCGGCCAGATCGAGGGACACCAGCTTCTGCCGGAGGATGTAAAGAGCACCAAGTACGAGCATGTGCTGCCGATGATTGCCGCAGTGGAGGAATCGCCGGAGATCGATGCACTGCTGGTCCTGCTCAACACCATGGGCGGTGATGTGGAGGCGGGCCTTGCCATCGCGGAGATGATCGCCGGAATGAAAAAACCTACGGTCTCGCTGGTCCTCGGCGGCGGGCACTCCATCGGCGTTCCGCTGGCGGTGGCGGCGGAAAAAAGTCTGATTGCACCCTCCGCAGCTATGACGATCCACCCGGTACGGATCAACGGCGTGGTGATCGGCTCTCCGCAGACCTACGACTATCTCCGCGCCATGCAGACGCGCGTTTCCGAGTTTGTCACGGCCCATTCCCATATCAGCAGACAGGACTATGACCGACTGCTCAATAACACGTCACAGCTTGCGAACGACGTGGGCTCGATCCTGAACGGGGGAGAGGCTGTCAAAGCCGGGCTGATTGACGCGATCGGCACATTGTCGGATGCGCTTGCATACCTCCACGGACGAATCGAGACGGGAAGTGTCCGGAAAGAAGCATAGATGCGTACGAGAAGTGCAATAGATGCGTACGAGAAGTGCAGCCAAGGCTTGTTTTTGGCTGCTTTTTCTGTTATAATAACATTTATGATTTTAATGGGGGTCCATGGCAATGACCATTTGGAATGCCGTGTTGCTTGGCCTGGTGCAGGGGATTGCGGAGATTCTCCCAATTTCCGGTTCAGGACATCTGACGCTGGTGAACAACCTGTTTAAGCTCTCTGATGTGTCGGATGGACACATGCTTTTTGTCGCGCTTCTGCGGCTGGCCACGGTGATCTCCATCGCCGTCGTCTATTGGCCGGAGCTGCGCGCCATGTGGATTGAGCTGCTGTCCCTTGCAAACCTCGGCCCCTATGCCGGGCAGAGGGCGGAGCGCTACACCGGCGCGCGCGTATTCTTCATGCTGCTGATGGCGACGCTGCCGATGCTGCTGATTCTCCCGGTCAACGATCGGCTTCAAAAGCTCGGTGAGCACAATGTATTGATTGGCGTGATGCTGTTGCTCTCGGGCGCGATGCTCTATGTGGCGGACAAGATGACGCCGCGCAAAAAGAACGCCGGCTCCATGACGGTGCTGGACGCGCTCATCATCGGCCTGTGCCAGTGCGTCGCCGCGATCCCGGGGCTGAGCCGCTCCGGCGCGACCATTACCGCCGGTATCGCAACGGGCTTGAGACGGGATTTCGCCGTGCATTTTTCGCTGCTGCTCAGCCTGTTTTCCCTCTTCGGGGCAAGCTTGCTCGCCTTCGGTGAGGCGTTCTCCCAGGGGGTAGACTGGAGCTTTGTCCCGGCCTATCTGGTTGGCATGGCCGTGGCGCTGGTCACCGGCATTGCCGCCATCCATATGCTGCGACAGGTTGCCTCACGCGGAAAGTTCGGCGGCTTTGCCTACTACTGCTGGGTCGTGGGCGTACTTACCATTATTCTGTATCTGATCTTCTGATCCTCATTGGGAAAGGACATCGTTTCAATGGCACAAAGCAAAAAATCAAGCACAAAAAAACCCGTTGCAAAGTCAAGCTCGAAATCCAGCGCGCCCAAGAAAAAGAGCACGCCGAAGCCCCAGGAGATCAATCCACCTGAGCCGGTCATCCCGATCCGGCGGGAGCTGGGGGCGGTTCTGTTTTTGTTCCTCGCTCTCTTTACCGGAATCAGCTATTTCAGGGATGAGGGCGCCTTTGTCCAGTTCTTCTCGCACCTGATCAAGGGTCTGGTTGGCTGGGGCTACTGGGTTGCGGTACCGGCTTTTCTGGTGGCCTCCTTCATCCTCTTTTTCCACCAAGGAAGACCCGTGGCGCTGCGGGTATTCTGCACCCTGCTGATCCCGATTCTGGTGGCTGCGTTGATCAGCCTGCTGGTCAACGAGTACGATGTGGGTTCGGCCAACATCAAGCGTCTGGCGGATATGCTCTTTGACCACGGGCAGGAACTCAATTCTGCCGGTGTCCTCGGTGGACTGCTGGCTATTGGGCTGGAGATGGCCTTCAGCATCTACGGGGCCTTCCCTGTGCTGATCGTCCTGCTGGTATTCTGCTGTATCTGTACCTTCAACGGCAGCTTCCGGAAGGCTGCCGACAAGGTCAAAATCCAGGTGCAGGCCCAGTATGACCCCTCTCTGTATGAAAACAGCCTCAGCCCCGTGCTGCCGAATCTGGGCGGTGCCAAAACGCCGCGGAGGATCGAGCGGATGGAGCGCGGCAGCTACAGCCCGGACATCCCGCTCGGGGAGGAATCGGATGACGCGCTGAGTCTGATGCAGTCCATCAGCGATACCTCTGTGCTGACGCAGCCGGAGACCAAGCCACGCCGCAAAACCAAAGTCAGTGTTTTCAAGGAGACCGCAACAGAGGGCGTCATGCCGATGAGTGCCGAGGATGCGGCGCTGATTGCGGGCATCGACCTTCAGGCCTTTGACGAGGCCAAGGCGGCCAAAAAGGAAAAGACCACGGTTCGCCCCACGGCAAAGATCAACAAGAGCTCTGTCGCGGTGGCGGAAATCTCCGATCCCCCCAAAATCCAGAAGCTCAGCCGGGATGAGCTCAACGCCGAGGCCCAGGCGGTGGCAGAGGCCATCAATGCGACCGAGGAGAAGCCGGACTATGTCTTCCCGCCGCTCTCCCTGCTGCACAGCGGCAGCACCGGCGCAGGCGACGCCAGGGAAGAGATCCTCCTGAACAAGGAACGGCTGGAGGGCGCCATCCGCAGCTTCGGTATCGGTGCCAAGATCGTCGGCGTCACCCGAGGCCCCACGGTCACCCGCTACGACATTGAGCTTGAGCAGGGCGTGAAGCTCTCCCGCGTGACGAATCTGGCGGGCGATCTGGCCCTTGCTCTCGGTGTGGTCAACGTCCGTATCGCGCCC
>ONPY01000078.1 GCA_900319835.1 uncultured Eubacteriales bacterium
CATCATTTGTATGAAGAATTATAATATCATCACTTTTTTTCTTTGAGTTAGTCTTAATAATTCTTCCTTCAGTTCTCCTATATTTTTCAGGGACGACTTTATTCAATGTTATATTAATATAATGCAGTAATTCTTACCTGCGGAGGAGAGATATGGGTTTCAAGAGAACGCTCCGGCTGATAACTGCCATCCTTTTTATTGTTGTGCTATTGCTTGCGGGAATCTCCGGCCCCTATGAGGAGGGTCCGTGGATTACTCCCCCGCTCTTCGGCAGCCCCAAGGTGGAGCTCGGCGGGCGCAGGCTTTCCGCCAACACCACCTCGATCACGGCTGTTATCAGCAAGCGGGACATCCCCTCGCTTGCCTACTTCACGAAGCTGGAAAAGGCCGATTTCCGCGGCAGCACCTGCTACGGGGAGATTGCGGAATGGGCAGCCGCGCACCCGGAGGTGGAGGTCAACTACAGTCTTCCCCTGCCCGGCGGCCGAACCGTCGATTCCCTGGCGGAGAGCATGGATCTGGAATGGGCCGGCACGGACGACCTCAACGGCGTCATGATGGTTTTCCCCTATATGAAAAATCTGCGCGCCCTGCGCCTGGGCGACGTGGGCGGCGAGAGGCTTACCATGCAGGATCTGCTGCGCATCCACGAGGCGGCGCCGGATCTGGAGCTGGACTTCATTGCTGTCTTAAACGGTGAAATCCTGGACAGCAGCGCCGAGAGCATCGACCTGACCCATCTGCGCCATGAGGACACGGCGGGCCTTGCCATGGTCCTGCCCTATATGCAGAATCTGAAGACGGTGGAGCTGGGCGTCCAGGCCGAGGGGGAAGAGCAGATCGCCTAGGAGGACATCGCCCTGCTGCGGGCCAGCTGCCCGAACGCGAAGTTTCAGTACAGCTTCCGGCTCTATGGCCGTGATCTGGATCTGGACGCGGAGAAGCTGGACTTTCGCGGCGCGGAGGTCGACGACAACGGCGCCGCTCTCTACTCCGTTCTGGCCTGTATGAACCACTGCACCTATCTGGATATGGACAGCACCGACGTGGACGATGAGGAGCTCGCCAAGCTCCGGGATCTCTTCCCCGAGACCAAGATCGTCTGGCGCGTCTGGTTCGGCACCAACTACAGCGTGCGCACCGACACCGAGCGCATCCTCGCCTCCAAGCCCTCGGTGGGCGGCATGATCTACGACCCCTCCCCCCTGCAGTACTGCACGGACATCAAATATCTGGATCTGGGCCACAACGATGATATGACCGACCTGTCCTTCACCATGTATATGCCAAAGCTGGAGGTTTTGATCATCGCCATGACCGGCGTGACGGACATCTCCCCGCTGAAAAACTGCAGCCGGCTTGAGTATCTGGAGCTCAACTCCACCCAGATCGGGGATCTGAGCCCGCTGGAGGGCCACACCGCCCTGCGGCATCTGAACATCGGCTGCTGTCCCAACATCTCGGACATCTCCCCGCTCTACGGCATCAGGGAGATGGAGCGGCTCTGGATCGGGAACGAGACGCCCGTCCCCTCCGGCCAGGTCGCCGAGATGCGCGCCGCGGCGCCAAACTGCAAAATCAACACCACCACTTCCGACCCCCACGGCGAGGCTTGGCGTTTCACCCGCTACGACCCCGAGGAGCCGAAATACTACTGGGTCCCCCGGCATGAGCTGCTGAGGGAGCAAATGGGCTACAACTATCAGGAGTACAGCTTCTACTGGCTGGATCCCATGTGCGATCTTCCCGCTCCGCCGGAGTTTGCCGGGAAATTCGGAAAAGAGGTATACGGTCTATGATAAAAAAGCTACTCTCTGCGCTGCTGCTTGCCGCGCTGATTCTGGCGGCCGTCGGCTGCGCCGCCTCTCCCGCGGCGCCGGGCGCTTCCCGGGCGGAGGCAGAGCCGGCGTCCTCCTCGGAGCCCACCCAAGAGCCTACGCCGGAGCCCACGCCGGAGCCCATCCGCGAGGTGGAGATCCTGGGCAAAGTCGTCCCGGCGGACGCCGGGGAGATCGACCTTGCCGGTGTCACCGACGGCGACGCAGCGGATGTGGCAAGGCAGCTGACCCTGCTCACCGCCCCCAAGGTCCTTGTCATCGGCAGTGAAACCGATAACCCCCTGAGCTGGGAGAGTCTGAAAACGCTGCACGACGCCGCGCCCGGCGCCGCGATCGACTATGCGTTCACGATGTGGAAGAAGGATCTCAACCTCAAGGACGAGGAGCTGGATCTCAAGCACATCCGCATGGACGACGAGGGCGAACAGGTCCGGCAGATCGCCGCCTGCATGACCAATCTCAAGACCCTGGACATGGACAGCTGCGGTGTCTCCAACGAAGCCATGGCCGCTCTTCGCGACAGTATGCCCGGGGTGGAGGTCATTTGGCGCGTCAACTTTGGCCGCTTCTACACCGCCCGCACCAACACGGAAAAGATCCTGGCCTCCCGGCCGGGCAAGGCCGGCAACCTGGTACACAACAACGTGATGGCGCTGCAGTACTGCACCAAGGTCAAGTACATGGATCTGGGCCACAACAACCACCTGGACACCATCGAGTTCTGCCGCTACATGCCGGATCTGGAAGTGCTGATCGTCGCCTGTACTTTTGTGGAGGACTTCTCCCCCCTGGCCGAATGCCCGAAGCTGGAGTATGTGGAGGCGCTGACCACCCGTCTGCACGACCTGACTCCCTTCTCGGGGCTGAAAAATCTCCGGCACCTGAACATCGCCTACAATTTTGCCGTCACCGACATTACCCCGCTCTACTCCCTGACCGGGCTGGAACGGCTCTGGATCGGCGCCCACGACCCCGTGCCGCCGGAACAGATCGCGGAGTTTCGCCGTCTTGCCCCCAACTGTGAGGTCAACGACACCGCCACCGACCCCACCGAGGAGCACTGGCGCTTTGCCGATTACAACGGCCCGCACAGCGCAAACTATGTACCGCGCTATGCTGAGCTGCGCAAGCAGTTCGGCTATGAGGAGAACGACTTCTCCTTTATCTGGAACGACCCCCTCTACGATTATTCCTGGCATCCCCCGGTCGTGGAGAAGGATGACGTGGAGGACTTCACATATGAACCTGACCTTTCCTAAAAAGCGCATTCTTATTCTGCTTATCCTGCTGCTGATGCTGGCGGCAGCCGGCTGCGGGAAGGGCGGCGCGCCCGACGCGTCGGCTCCCGCGGAGGAACTGCCGGAGATCGGCGGGCAGCGCTACGCTCTCGACACCACCGATCTGACCGCCGTGCTCTCCGCCGGGGAGACTGCCGAGCTGGACAAGCTGCCGAATCTGCACTTTGCCGATCTCAGCGGCAGCGAGAACGTGGAGGAGATCGCCGCCTGGGCCAAGGCCCACCCGGAGATCGGCGTGAGATACACCGTGACCCTGCCCGACGGGACGGTTCTCCCCTCAGACGCCAAAAGTGTGGATTACACGGGCGCCTCCGGCAGCCAAGTGCTCTCCGACGCCCCCGCCCTCGCCCTGCTGCAGGATCTGAAAACCCTGAAGCTCGGTCGGGAGCGCAGCAGCGTGAGCTGGGAGGACATCCAGAAGCTGCGGGCCTTTCTCCCCGAGACCTCTTTCCAATACAGTTTTGATCTCTACGGGAAAACCTGCGACCTCTCCAGCAGCACCATCAGTCTCTTCCACATCCCCGTGGAGGACGAAGCCCAGAAAATCGACCTCGTGATGTCCTGCATGCCCCAGCTGACCTATGTGGATATGGACAGTTGCGGCGTCTCCAATGAGCGGATGGAGGAGCTGCGCCTGAAATACCCGGACGTCAAGATCGTCTGGCGCGTCTGGTTCGGCGAGAGCTACAGCGTGCGTACCGACGTGGTGAAGATCCTGGCCTCCCGGCCCTCTGTGGGGGGGATGCTGGACAACAGTGACGCCAAGATCCTTTTCTACTGCCACGACGTGCGTTTTCTGGATCTGGGCCACAACAAGGCCCTGTCGGATTACTCCTTTGTCCGCGGAATGCCCAAGCTGGAGGTGGCCGTGCTCTCGATGTGCGACTGCTCCGACATGTCTCCCCTGGCCGACTGCCCGGAGCTGGAATACCTGGAGATCTTCTCCACGGAGTGCTCCGACCTTACCCCGCTTTCGGGGCTGACCAAGCTGCGGCATCTGAACATTGCCAACAATCTGGGCATTACGGATCTCTCGCCGCTCTACGGTCTGAAGGATCTGGAGCGTCTCTGGATCGGCAGCATGACGCGCCTGACCAATGAGCAGCTCGACGAGATCCGGCGCCAGCTCCCCAATTGCGACATCAACACCACCGTCTACGACGATCCCACCGCCGGCGGGTGGCGCTACGTGTCCGTCGACGGAGAAGCCTGCATGGCCGAGCGCTATTATGTGCTGCGCCTGCAGTTTGACGACTATCAGTTCTCCGCCTACTCCTTTGCCCGCAACGACCCCCTGTGCCCAAAATGATTCGGAGGATGGAACCATGTTGAAGAAAAGACTTGTACCCCTTTGCCTGTTCCTGCTGCTCGCCCTGCTGCTGACGGGCTGCGCCCGCGGCGGCAAGCCGGAGACCGCAGACACGTCCGCAGATACATCCCCCGTGGATGCCGACGCAAACATTCTCCGCATCGGCGGCCAGGATATCCCGCTTGACAGTGCGGAGATCACCGCGGTGCTCGCCCCGGGCGAGACGGAGCTGCTCTCCCTGCTGCCCGGGCTGCGCTACGCCGATCTCAGCGGCAGCGAGGCCATTGATGAGATCGCCGCCTGGGCTGCGGAGCACCCGAACGTGAGCGTACACTACACCATTCCCCTGCCGGATGGGCGCACGCTCCCCTCCGACACCGCAAGCTACGACCTCTCCGACGCCACCGCCGCCGAGGCGCTGTCAGTCGCCCCCGCCCTCGCTCAACTGCCTCAGCTGCGCAGCGTCAACCTGGGCGCCGAGCGCGCGGCCATGGGCTGGGACGGTATCCGCCAGCTGCGCCAGATTCTGCCTGAAACCGAATTCCAGTACCGCTTCGACCTCTACGGCACGGAGTGCGATCTCTCCGCCGCCTCCGTCAATCTCTACAGCGTCCCGGTCTACTCCTATGATGACGGTGAGTTCATCGACGAGGTCATGAACTACATGCCCCAGCTCCGGTATGTGGACATGGACAGCGTGGGTCTTTCCATGCGGCGGCTGGAGGAGATCAACCTCAACCACCCCGACGTGAAGGTGGTCTTCCGTGTCTTCTTCGGCGACAACTACACCGCCCGCACCGACGCCGAGCGCATCCTCGCCTCCATGGCTTCCCGCGGCGGTCTGCTGACGGACGACAACGTGGAGGGTCTCTACTACTGCCATGACGTCAAGTACCTTGACATCGGCCACAACACGCCGCTGACCGACATCCGCTTTGCCGCGCAGATGCCGAAGCTGGAGGTCGCGATCTTCTCCATGTGCAACATCTCGGACATCTCCGCTTTGGCCGACTGCCCGGAGCTGGAGTATCTGGAGCTTTCCAACACCTACGTCACCGATCTGCGCCCGCTGTCCGGGCTTGAGAAGCTGCGCCATCTGAATGTGGCGGCCACCGGCTTCGACCAGCCCGAGGACGGCTCGCCGCGCATCCGGCTCACCGACATCACGCCGCTCTACCCCCTGACCGGGCTGGAGCGTCTCTGGATCGGCGCGTTCAACCCTGTCCCCCCCGAGCAGGTCGAGGAGATGCAGCGCCGCGCCCCCAACTGCGAGATCAACGTTGAGGTCTATGAGGATCCGGTGGGCGGCCACTGGCGCTATCTCGCCCTGGCCGACTACATCGAAACCTACGTGGACACCTACCATGACCGCTATATCAAGCTGCGCGAGCAGTTTGGCAATTACGAGTACTCCGCCTACAATTTCACCTGGAACGATCCGCTCTGTCCCCAGGGGTAAGGAGAATCAGCATGAGAGACTATCGGGAAGAATTTGACAAGCGCGTGGCCTATATCCGCAGCAAGCTGGCCGAGGCCCACGCCGACGGCATCGTCTTCGGAAACTCCGGCGGCAAGGACAGCGCCCTGGTGGGCATCCTCTGCAAAGCCGCCTGCGACAACACCGTGGGCGTCATCATGCCCTGTTCCTCCAAACGCAATTTTGGCGAGGACGCCGCGGACGGGCGCGCGCTGGCCGAGCAGTTTGGCATCGAGACCCGCGTGGTGGATCTCACCCCCGTGCGTGAGGCCGAGCTGAAGGCGCTGGAGGGCGTGGCCGCGCTCAACGATATGGCGCTGACGAACATCGCGCCCCGCCTGCGCATGACCACGCTCTACGCCATCGGCGCCGCGGAGAACCGTCTGGTCGCCGGCACCGGCAACCGCAGCGAGAGCTATATGGGCTACTTTACCAAGTGGGGCGACGGCGCCAGCGACTTTAACCCCATCGCCGATCTCTGCGCTACCGAGGTTTTCGCCTTTCTCCGTTTTCTCAGCGCCCCCGCCTCCATCGTGGAGAAGGCCCCCTCCGCCGGGCTGTTTGAGGGCCAGACAGACGAGGCGGAAATGGGCGTGACCTATGCTGCCATCGACCGCTACCTGCTCTGCGGCGAGGTCAACGACCACGACAAGGCCATCATCGACCGCTATCACAGCCGCAGCGAACACAAGCGCCGGCTCATCAGCACCTTTGAAAACCCCTGACATGCAGGAACAGCCGCCAAATGGCGGCTGTTCCTTTTCTCTTTTTGTTAATAAATTATCAAATATGAGCCGGGCATCTTCACAAAGCGCAGCTCCCGGAGTATAATAAGATTTATCCGTCGAAAGCTTTTGAACAAACGAGCACAACCGAAACGAAAAAGGAGAAACCGCCTATGAAAATCAACGAAGACGGCAGCTATGCAAGCGGCCCGGCCAAGAAGCCGAAGCTCAGCCTGAAGCTGCCGGGAAAGTCGCTGGTGCTGGTCGTGGTGGTCGTGCTGCTGGCTATTCTGGTCATGGATTCCTTCTACACCCTCAAGGAGGATCAGTACGCCGTCATCACCACCTTCGGCAAGCCCACCACCGTCTCCACCTCTGGCCTGAAATTCAAACTGCCCTTTGTGCAGCAGGTCACCAAGGTCTCCAAAACCATCCAGGGCTTTCCCCTCGGCTACCGCATGAACAGCAGCCAGAGTGTTGACGATGAGTCGCTGATGATCACCTACGACTACAACTTCGTCAACGTGGACTTCTATGTGGAGTACCGCGTCACCGACCCCATCAAGTACCTGTACAGCTCCCAGGAGCCGGTGGACATCCTCAAAATGCTCTGCCAGAGCTATATCCGCGACACCATCGGTCTGTACAACGTGGACGCGGTGATCACCACCGGCAAGAGCGAGATCCAGGCCGCCATCAAGGAGAAGGTCATCCGCCGGCTTGACAGCGAGGACATCGGCCTGCAGCTGGCCAACATCACCATCCAGGATGCCGAACCGCCCACGGCCGAGGTGCAGCGCGCCTTTACCGCGGTGGAAACGGCCAAGCAGTCGGCGGACACGACCGTCAACAACGCCAAGAAATACGCAAACGAGGTCATCCCCGCCGCTGCCGCCGACGCCGACCAGA
Source organism: uncultured Eubacteriales bacterium (assembly GCA_900319835.1). The sequence goes on from ONPY01000078.1 coordinate 7,557, forward strand.
TCATCAAGAGCGCCGAGGCCTACCGCGAGAGCCGCATCAATGAGGCCACCGGTCAGGCTGCGCGCTTTGCCGCCTTGTTTGAGGAATACCAGAAGTACCCGCTGATTACCAAGCAGCGCCTGTTCTATGAAGCCATGGAGTCAGTGCTGCCGGAGATGAAGCTCTACATCGTGGACAGCGCCACCGGCGTGCAGACCGCCCTGCCGCTGGAGCAGTTTGCCAACGTCAATGTGGGAGGGAACGCAGGATGAAAAAAGGAATCAAACTCTCCATTCCGGTTCTGATCGTGATTCTGGCGCTGCTGCTCTCCTCCGGCTGCTTTGTCACCACCCATCAAAACGAGTACACCATCGTGCGGCAGTTCGGCGCGGTGGTCAAGATCATCGACGAGCCGGGGCTGACGCTGAAGATCCCCTTCATCCAGTCCACCAGCACCCTGCCGAAGACCGAGATGCTCTATGACCTGGCTGTCAGCGATGTCATCACCAGCGACAAAAAGTCCATGGTGGCCGACTCCTTCGTCCTCTGGCGTATCGACGATCCGCTGCGGTTTATCCAGACTCTGTCCGGCAACATCGCCAACGCCGAGTATCGCATCGACACCGTGGTCTACAACAGTCTGAAAACCGTCATCTCCTCCATGAAGCAGGAGGAGGTCATCTCCGGCCGTGACGGACTGCTGGCCCAGCGCATCATGGACAATGTGGGCAACACCTTTGACAGCTACGGCATCGCCCTGCTTGCCATCGAGACCAAGCGCATCGACCTGCCGGACGAGAACAAATCCGCCGTCTATGAGCGCATGATCTCCGAGCGCGACAACATCGCCGCCTCCTACGCCGCCGAGGGTGCGGCGGAGGCCAAGCAGATCCGCAACGAGGCGGACAAGTCCGTGTCCATCACGCTCTCCCAGGCCAACGCCCAGGCTGAAAAGCTCAAGGCCGAGGGCGAGGCCGAGTATATGCGCATTCTCTCCGAGGTCTACGACACCGCGGAGGAGGCAGATTTCTACGAATTCATGCGGGCGCTGGACATGGCGGAAAAGGCGCTGGCCGGCGGGAACAAGACCCTGGTGGTCTCCTCCGACTCCCCCATCGCCCAGGTCTTCCGCGGCACCGGAGACTGACCCCTGGACGAAGGCCGCCTTTAGGTTTACCTAATTTGGTAGACATAATATTTTCCTCGGAACAAACAAAGCGCAGAGCCGGAATCCTTTTTCCAGTTCTGCGCTTTGCGCCGGTTATAGGCTTTTGGGTTTTCGCTCCGGCGGGTGACCGGGCTGGCAGAGCCCCAGGTGTTTCGCTTTGCGGCATTCAGCCGCCGCTGCTCCTTTTTGGACAGCTTTTTGTAGGGGATGAATCTCTCCACGGGAACCAACTCCTCTCTGATTCGTCAAATTTACAGACGGCAACGCCGCCCCTTTGTTCCCCGGCTTGCGGGAGGGCGCGATTTATGGTATCATACTGGCAGAAAAAATGCACCTGATAGGTTTTAGAAAAGGAAAGGCTGGTGCCCTATGGCGAGAAAGAGCAAGAAAACCAGCATGGCCGCGTCCTCGGCCGTGGCCGCGGTGACGGCCGCCGGCGTTCTGGTGGGCGGCGCCTTTGCGTCCCCGGACGACATTTTAAACGACGGGCCCGACGCCATTGTCCAGACCCTGGACAGCGGGGCCGTTCTTGAGATCGACAGCGGCGGTGCCGACGGCGGCGCTGGTTTTCGCGGCCTATTACCGTCTGTGCGTTCGGCAGTTTGAGGGACTCTCCGGGGATCTGGCCGGCTGGTTTTTGCAGACGGCGGAGCTCTGGATGCTCGGAATGCTGGTGGTGAGCCGGTATGTGGGGGGATGGCTGTGATCTTTGTGACGGGGCCGCTCTATGCGGGGAAGAAAACCTGGATTCGAAAACAGCTCGGACTGACGGAGGCGGAGCTTGCCGACTGCGCCGTCTGGGATGTGCAGAATCTGGTTCCGGTTGAAAACCTGGAAGCGCTGGCAGACGGACTCGCCGGGCGGCGGATTGTGATCGCCACGGAGATCGGCGGCGGTGTGGTCCCCTTGGATCCCGCGGAGCGGGAAAGACGGGAAGCCGCAGGGAGGCTTTCCTGCCTGCTGGCGGAGCGGGCCGAGACGGTGGTCCGCGTCTGCTGCGGTCTGCCGCAGCTGCTGAAAGGGGAATGGCCGTGAAAGTCTGGCTGATCCGGCACGGAATGACCCGGCTCGGGGAAGAAAAACGGTATCAGGGACGCCTGGACGACGGGCTTTCCGCGGCGGGACGGGCGGCGCTCAAACAGGCGGACTTCCGGCCAAAGCGCGTATACGTGTCGCCGGCGCTGCGCGCGCGGGAGACGGCGGAAATCCTCTTTCCGGAGGCGGAGCAGCTGCTCTGCCCAGATCTGCGGGAAATGGATTTTGGAAGCTTCGAAGGCCGCGGCTGGTGGGAGATGGAAGAAGACGCCGCGTATCGCTCCTGGGTGGATGGCGGCTGCCGCGGACGCTGCCCCGGGGGTGAAGAGAAGACAGAACTCACCGAGCGGGTCAACAGAGGCTTTGAGCGAATTCTGGAAGCCGAGATCGAAAAGGCGGAACCCGGGGAAGAACTCGTGATCGTGGCCCACGGCGGCACACAGATGGCCCTGCTGGAAGAGAAAGGCATTCCGCAGCGGGAGTATTACCGCTGGCAGAGGCCCTGCGGCTGCGGCTGGCTGCTGGACTGGGAGCCGGAGAGCAAAACATTGCATGTGATACGGGAGATATCGTTTTTGAAATGAGAATTCTGCTGGCTGCGATTGTCGGCTTTGTGCTGGATCTGATTTTGGGAGACCCGGAGCTGCTCACGCCGGTTCATCCGGTGGTCCTGATGGGACACTGTATCACGGCTCTGGAAAGGCGACTGCGAAAGCTCCTGCCGAAAAGCCCTCGGGGAGAGCGACTGGGCGGGACGGTGCTTGCTGTGATCCTCCCATCAGGGACGCTGCTGGTCTGCGGACTTGTGCTTAAACTGCTGAACCGGCTCTGGCCGCCGCTGGCCTTCCTGGTTGAGTGCATCTGGTGCTGGCAGGCCCTTGCGGGGAAGAACCTCAAAGATGAGGCAATGCGCGTTACCCGCGCCCTGAAAGACGGAACGATGGAAGACGCCAGGGCGGCGGTCTCACGGATCGTCGGGCGGGATACCGAGGCATTGGACCGGAGCGGTGTGACGCGGGCCGCGGTCGAGACCGTGGCAGAGAACTTCTCGGACGGAGTTGCGGCACCGATGCTGTATATGCTGCTGGGCGGAGCGCCGCTGGCTCTGTGCTACAAAGCCGTCAACACCATGGACAGCATGGTGGGGTATCGGAATGAGCGCTATCTCCGGTTCGGGAGAGCGGCGGCCAGACTGGACGACGCGGCAAACTATCTTCCCTCCCGGCTGGCGGCGCTGATTCTGATTGCTGCCGCGGGAATTTGCGGGGAGGACAGAAAGGCCGCCGCGGAGATCTGGAAACGGGATCGTCGGAAGCATGCCAGTCCCAACTCCGGTCAGTGCGAGGCGGTGATGGCGGGCGCGCTGGGCCTGCGGCTTTGCGGGCCGGCAAGCTATTTCGGAAAGACTGTTGACAAGCCCTATATCGGGGATGCACGCCGGGAGGCGGAGGCGGAAGACATCTGCCGTGCCTGCCGG
>ONPY01000083.1 GCA_900319835.1 uncultured Eubacteriales bacterium
ATTTCCACCATTATGAGCTCGGCGGGCTTCGGCGCGGCGGGGGCGGGACTCGCCCGCGGGACGCGCCTGAGGCTCCGCCTCCTGCACCCGCTTCATGGACAGGTTGATTTTTCCCTCCTCGGACACACTCAGGACCTTGACCTTCAACGTCTGTCCGATCTGAACATGGTCGTGTACATCGCTGACGAAGGCGTTGGCCACCTCCGAGATATGCACCAGACCGCTTTTGCCGCCCGGCAGCAGAACAAATGCGCCGAACTTCGTGATGCCGGTTACCTTTCCCTCCAGCACCTCGCCCACTGTCAACTCCATGGATGATCCTCTCTGTCTCTCCCGTGATATCCCGCCGGATATCATGACTCCGATTCTGCCTGCTCCTCTGCCTGTGGGAAGAGAAAGACCCGCTCGTCCGGCCGGACAAGCCCCAGCCGACGCCAGGCCAGTTCCTCCCACTCCTCGTCTTTCCAGCCGTCCTCGAGCTTTTTGCTCCTTGCAAGATTGTCCTTTTCGATCGTCGCAAGCTCACAGGCAAGGGCGCTCTCGAGCGCCTCGGCCCGCTGTAGATTCTGCCCGAGCTTCATGAGGCAGCCCGCCGCATACAGCAGCAGGCTCAGCAGTACGATACGGATCAGAGTCTCTTTTGAGTCCATGGCTGTCCTTCCGAGGGGAAACACTTCCCCACTGTTTTAGTATAATAAATCATTCCTTTTGATTTTGAAAGAGTTTTTTTCGAAAAAGCTGTCTTTTTTTAAAACGATCTTTCATTGATTTCCAGTTTTGCTCCCAAAACAGGGCACAGCGCTCCAAAGTGGGCAAAAAAAGCGGGCTGAGCAGGTGCAGATACAGGCAGAAGCCGAGCAGCCCACCCAGCAGTTGACCACCCGCGAGCCGCCCATTTTCCTCCCGCAGCGCCAGCAGAAAGCAGAGCGAGGAGGACGCTGCGCAAAACAGCACGTCCCAGACCGCGTCGCGCCCCCGGCGGCGGATGGGGCGCAGCAGGTCGTACAGCAGACCCAGGGCCGCCCCCGTGCCCAGCGCCAGCAGGAGGGAAAGCGCCTGGGCCCGGATGGGGAGCCCCATTTTAAGAGAACAGCCGGGCCCAGAGGGAGCGGGCAGGGCCCGTCTCGCTGTAGCTGAGCTCCCGGATCGAACCGCACACCTCCAGCTCTCCCGCATCCAGATCGATCCGCCCGATGTGCAGCTGCTCGCCGCGGATGGTCAGCGCCCCCAGGGAGGTCTGGAGCAGGATCAGGTTTTCATCAAAGCCGCTGACGTCCTCCACCCCGGCAAGGGAGAGCTTCTCCCGGTTTTCCATGTGCAGGATCTGGGGCCTGGCGGCGCTCTTCGCCGCGGGTTCCTTGGTCAAGGCAGTCACCTTCCTCTCACGAAAGCATATGCTGTTGTCCAAGGCAATATGAAAAAAGATCCCAGTTCCCGCAGGAACTGAGATCATTTTTCCCGCTCACTCTACCCAGAGGATGCGATCGGGCTTGCGCGGCTTGTCGGCGGGCGAGGGCCCGTCGGGGATGCCGACGATGCAGTGGCCAATGCCGGCATAGTCGCCTTCAATGCCGAGTTCGCGGAGGATGGCCTTGCCCTCCTCGGACTCAAACTCCTCCCTTGCCCGGTTGATCCAGCAGCTGCCGAGCCCCAGCGCGTGGGCGGCCAGCATCATGTTGCCCATGACCAGCGCGCCGTCGTAGATGAAGTTCGGCGTCGCGCGCTCGGAGAGCACCAGCAGCACCGCGGGTGCCCCGTAGAAGGGGTCAAAGTCCTCGGCCCAGCCGCCGATGTGGGTATTCATCACCCGCAGCTTTTCCCGCAGCGCGGGGTTGGTGATGATGACGACGCGGGTCAGCTGCCGGTCGTGGCCGCTGGCGGCCCAGAGCCCGGCCTCCGCGATGGCCTCCAGATCCGCCTGCGCGGGCAGATCCGGCTTGTAGCGGCGGATGCTCCGCCGCTGTCTCATGGCGTCCAAAATCGGGTTCATGGAAAGCTCTCCCTTCGATTGTTGTCGGTTTCAGTATAGCACGGGACAGAGAACCTGACAATGGCTCCTATTTCGCCGTTTTTTCCAGCGCCCTGCAGATCGCCTTGACGTCCGGAACCCGGCCGGCAAAGAGCAGCCTCCCGTCCACCATCAGGGCCGGCACCTGCATGACCCCGAGCTTGACCATCTCCACCAGGTCCTCCACCTTTTCGGGCGTCTCCGCCCGGCCCAGGCGCCGCAGCGCCTCGCAGGTGTTCTCATACAGACGGCTGCAGGTCTCGCACCCGCTGCCGATGACCAGAATGTTCATGTCCTGCCTCCTCAGTTGCGCAGCTTCATGGGGTGGGGTACCAGCTCCCGCCAGGCGGCGTCCACCGTGCGGATCACCTGCGGGCCGATCTTGGAGAGAAAGACCAGCTGGGAGAGCTCCCTTGCCTCGGCGGGCTGCCGCTCGATGAGCGCCTCCACCACGTCCACCTGCTGCCAGCCGTCCGTCAGGTGCATGAAGCCCTTGATGCGGTAGCAGTCCGGCAGCACCCGGTGCAGAAAGGCCTCCAGCTCCTCCGGCGTCAGCACGGCCTCGGTCTCCAGGGAGATGGACTTGGGCTTGTTCTCCGGGCGGTTGAGGGATTCCTCACTCTCGGCCCACTGGAGCGCGCTCAGATCCTCTCCCAGAAAACCGAGATCCACCGCGCCGCGCACGCAGGTCTCGATCCGGCAGTGGGGGTTGAGCGCGCGGATCTGTGCCCGCAGCGCCTCCACCGCGGCTTTGCCCACGAGATCGGTCTTGTTGATCACCGCCATGTGGCAGTGGGTGATCTGCCGCTGCACGGTCTCCTCACTCTTCAACTGCTGCGGGAAGTTCACCGCGTCCACCAGACACACGACGCCCATGACCCGATACACGTCCCCGGCCAGAACCTTCACGGCCTCCAAAATCTCCTCCAGATTGGAGGGGTCGGCCAGACCCGAGCTCTCCACAAACACCGTGTCCAACTCCATCTGCCCCAGCTCCGCCAGGGCCTGCACGAAGTTTAATTTCAGACAGGAGCAGAAGATGGAGCCCCGGTTGATCTCCACCATGGTGAAGCCGCCCCGACGGAGGATCTCGCCGTCGATGCTCAGCTTGCCAAATTCATTCTGGATGATGCCGATTTTCCGGCCCTGCACATGGTTTAAGAGGTGCAGCAGCAGAGAGGTTTTCCCGGATCCGAGGAAACCGGTGAGCAGATAGAGCTCTTTTTTCATGGCAGCCTCCTCAATAGATCTGCAGCAGCGGCTGCAGCGCGTTGAAGCCGTACCCGACGGCGATGATGCCCAGCACACAGATGGCTGTGAACAAGGCGAGAAGCCTGGGCTTGACGGCCTTGCGCAGCAGGATCAGCGAGGGCAGCGACAGCGTGGTGACCCCCATCAGAAACGCCAGCACCACGCCCAGCAGCGCGCCCTTTTCCAGCAGCGCCTCGGCGATGGGCACGGCACCGAAGATGTCGGCGTACATGGGCGCCCCGCAGAGGGCCGCCAGCACGACCCCAAAGGGGCTGGAGCCGCCGAGCACGCGCTCCACCCACAGGGCGGGGATCGTGTTGTGGATGACGGCACCGATCCCGACGCCGGCCAGCACATAGGGGAAGACGCGCCGCAGCGTGTCGCGCATCTGCCAGAAGGCGAGGGCTAAGCGCTCGGACAGGGTCGGCGTGTCGCTCTCCGCCTCCCCGGCGGCAAGGTTCCGCAGATCGTCCTCCACCTGATCCTCCATGCGCAGCCGCGCGATCAGCAGCCCGCCGAGAACCGCCACACACAGCCCCGCCGCCACATAGACCGCCGCCACCCGCCAGCCGAAGACGCCGGTCAGCAGCATGAGACTGCCCAGATCCACCATGGGCGAGGAGATGAGGAACGAGAAGCAAACGCCCAGCGGCAGGCCCGCGGCGGTAAAGCCCATGAACAGCGGAATGGACGAGCAGGAGCAGAAGGGCGTCACGGTGCCCAGCAGCGCGGCGGCCAGGTGTGCCGGTAGGCCCTGTGTGCGGCCGAGGATCCGGCGGCTCCGCGCGGGTGGGAAGTAGCTCTGAACATAGGAGACGAGGAAAATCATCGCGCACAGCAGGATCAGAATCTTACAAAGATCGTAGAGAAAAAACAGCAGCGCGCCGCCCACACCGGCGGAGACGTCCAGCCCCAGAGCACCGAGGCCCCGGGCGAAAAGCCGCCGCAGCCAGGCCATGCCGAGCAGTTCGTCTTGGATAAAGGCTCCCATTTCGGCACCTCAGCAGCACGGGGCTGCGTCCGAAGCGGAGACTTCCGCCTCATCCGCAAGCAGTTCCAGAAACTCTGCCAGGGTGTGCAGTCCCTGCGGGGAGAGTCGATAATACATCCACTTTCCCTCTTTGCGCCCTTGTACCAGGCCGGAATCACAGAGGGTTTTCATGTGATGGGACAGGGTCGGCTGGCTGATAGACAACACGGAGAGAAGTACACAGGCGCACTGCTCCCCCGCGGTGAGCAGTTCGAGGATATGGACGCGGTTCTCATCACTCAGCGCCTTGAAGAGCTCGGCGGCGGTGCTCGCGCTGTATGGCATATAGACCCCTCCCAAACGGTAATCTGCTTCCATTATATCGATGATTATCAATATGTCAAGAGGCATATAAAAACGCAACACCGTACCCGGAAAAGCCTCTTGACAAAGGGCCACCCATGGGCAAAAATACAGAAAAAGAGCTTTCGCGGAGGGGACCATGGAGAAAAAACAAACGCGCGGCGCGGGCTTTGCGATCTGGACGGGGCTGACGGCACTGGTGTTTGCGGTGCTGCTGGAATTGAACAAGAACACCCTGCTCGCCTGGGGCGAGTGCGCGGCGGTGCTGCTGGTGTATGTGCTGCTCTGGCGGAGGCGTCTCAGGGGCGCGCGCTTTTGGAAACGGGCGCTGGGCTGGCTGGGTCTGGCGGTGGTGCTGACACTGGTGCTGCTGGGCGTGGGCAGACCTTACAAGCCGCGGCCCGCGGTGGCGGGAGAGAACGGCGGTCTGACCGAGCCGGTCACCATCGCCCAGGGCCGGCTTCGCGGCGTGTACACTGCGGACAGAGCGGTGGAGGTCTACGCCGGTATCCCCTATGCCGCGCCCCCGGTGGGCGAGCTGCGCTGGAGAGCGCCGCAGGATCCGGAGAGCTGGGAGGGCTTGCGCACCTGCGATGCCTTTGCCCCCATGGCCATGCAGCCCAGAAATTCGGACATCTACAGCTCCCTCTCCCAGATCATCGGCTTTCACGATTACAAGATCTCGCTGGACGACAACTTCCGGGACATGGTGAGCGAGGACGCGCTATACCTCAACCTCTGGAAGCCGGCCGGGGAGCAGGAAAAGCTGCCGGTGATCGTCTACATCCACGGCGGCGCCCTGCAGACCGGGCAGCCCTGGTATGCCGATTACCGCGGTGAGGGCCTGGCGCGGAAAAACACCATTGTGGTAAACTTCGGCTATCGGCTGGGCGTATTTGGCTTTCTGGCCACCGAGGAGCTGCAGCGGGAGGATCCGAACGGCTCCACCGGCAACTACGGCCTGATGGATCAGATCAAGGCACTGGAGTGGGTGCGGGACAACATCGCCGCCTTCGGCGGGGATCCGGACAACGTGACCATCGCCGGGGAGTCGGCGGGCGCGGCCTGCGTGACGGCGCTCTGCACCTCCCCCGAGGCAAAGGGACTGTTCCGCCGGGCCATCGCGGAGAGCTCCACCACCACTGCCCCGGAGCCGCAGCACTCCTTCCGCCTGCTGGACGAGGCGCTGGAAACCGGACGGGAGACGCTGGCGCGCTACAGCGCAAAGAACATTGAGGATCTGCGACGGGTGGACGCGAGGAAACTCGCCGCCGCGGCGGACGAAAACCACCACATCACGGTGGACGGCTTCGTCCTGCCCCAGACGCCGTATGAGGCGTATCAGAAGGGCGAGCACAACGAGGAGGCCATCCTCCACGGCTTTAACGCCCTGGAGGGCACGCCCTTCATCCTCTTTGAGCAGGCAAATCTCAAGAACTACGAGCAGAAGGTGCGGCGCTATTTCAAAGAGTATGCCGACGAGGTGCTGACGCTCTACCCGGCCACCACGGACGAGGAGGCCCGGGCACTGTGGACGGACCTCTATTCGGCCATCTTCTTTACCCACGGGCATTACTGTTGGAGCCGCCAGGCCATCGCCGCCGGGGAGCCGGTGTACGAATATTACTTCACCAAGGAGAACGGCCGCCTGGGCACCTGGCACAGCGGGGAAGAGGTCTACTGTTACGATAACATCCCCGCCGAATCCAAGCTCTATGACGCCCGGGACCGGGAGCTGGCGGAGGTGTTCAGCAGCTACTTTGCAAACTTTGCCGCCACGGGCGACCCCAACGGGCCGGGACTGCCCGCCTGGGAGAAGAGCACGGACGGAACGCAGCTCATGGAGATGGGCAAAAGCAATCAGATGGTGACAGACCCCTTTCTGCCCATCGACGCGGTGCTGGACCGCATGCAGGGCTGGACGGATTGATCAATATCGGAAAGGAGAAACAAACATGGACTACAGAAGATTCGGCAATATGATCGTGGCGAGAATGGACAGGGGTGAGGAGATCCTGGGTGAGCTCAAGGAGATCTGCCTGAAGGAGGACGTGAAGCTGGCCTCCGTCTCCGCCCTGGGCGCGGTGGACGATTTCACCGTGGGCGTGTACAAGGTGGACGAACAGAAGTACTATTCCAACCACTTCCAGGGCGCCTATGAGATCGTGTCCCTGACGGGCACCGTGAACACCATGGAGGGCGAGTATTACGCCCATCTGCACATGAGCGCGGGCAACGACAAGGGCGAGGTCTTCGGCGGCCATCTCAACCGGGCCGTCATCAGTGCCACCTGCGAGATGGTCATCACCGTCATCGACGGCGAGGTGGACCGGGTGAAGGATCCCGTGGTGGGCCTGAACGTGTACAAGTTCCTGTAAGAAAATAACGCAAAAGGCAGCGCTTGCCGGCGCTGCCTTTTGCGTTTACTGCATGTGCTCCTCGGCGCAGTCGTCCAGCACGCGAAAGCCCATCTCCCCGGGCGCGGCCACAGGGAACTTGGCGATAGCGGTGCTGTCGAACTTGGGCGCAAGGCGCTGCTCAGGGTCCAGGCGGGGGTTGCTCTCCGGCTGTTCCCGGCGCTTTTTCTTGGTCAACATGTTCACCTCCCCGGCTATTCTGCCCGGAAAGCGGGGGCTTTAGTCGGAGGGCTGGTCGGGGTTGGCGTGGTCGATGCGCTCCTTGGCCTCCCGCCCGGCGCGAAGCAGGGCTTCCAGCGTGTCGTAGTCCTCGCGCTCGATGGCGTCCCGGAGCAGGGAGATGTTCTTGACCAGATCGTCGATCTCCGGCAGCAGGGCCGCCTTGTTCCAGATGAACAGCTCCCTCCAGATCTTCTCGTCCAGACAGGCGATGCGGGTCATGTCCTTGTAGCTGCCGCCGGAGAAGCCCACGTAGTTGGTGGAAACGGGGCTCTTGACATAGGAGTTGGAGACGATGTGCGCCAGCTGCGAGGTGTGTGCGATCATATGGTCCTGCACTTCGGCGGAGGCCACAGTGATGCGCCCAAAGCCCACCGAGCGGAAGAAGCTGCCCAGCTCCTCGGTGTCGCCGGGTTCGGTCGCGGCGGAGGGGACCAGGATCATGCTGGCGCCCTTGTAGAGATCGGCAAAGGAGCGCTCGTAACCCGCGTGGGCCAGACCCTGCATGGGGTGGCCGCCGGTAAAGCGCACGCCGTGTTCTTTTGCCACGGGGCCGACGGACTCCACGATCCTTGTCTTTACGCCCACCAGGTCTACGGCGAGGGACCCTTTCTTCATCTGCGGGATCTTCTCCAGCAGGAAGGCCTCGCTGGCCGCGGGGCTCATGCCCACGATCAGCATGTCGCAGGAGGCAAAGTCCTTCTCCTCCGCGATGGCGTCGATGGTCCCGTCGTACAGAGCCTTCTCGGATACGGAGCGGGTGCGGTTCCAGCCCAGCACCCGGCAGTCGGTGTTCTTCTTGATGGCCTTGGCCATGGAGCCGCCGATGAGGCCGAGCCCCGCCACGATCACGGTCTTGCTGATAAGGTGCATGGCCTTGATCAGCACAAACTCCGTCATGTTCCGGGGGTCGTCCTCCAGGTTTTCCGCCACCAGGTGCAGGCCGAACATCTCGCCCGCGTTCCTGCGGCAGAGGACCGCCGTGGTCTCCGGCAGGGTGCCGTCGGCCAGCATCCGGGCGGCAAGCGCCGTGTCCTCCACCTCCAGCAGCCTGCAGTTTCCGTAGCGGTTGTGGAGATTGTTGCGGCACTGGCCCAGGGCCTGGATGTGCGAGGAGATGGTGTCAAAGGAACAGGCGGGGGATTTCACAAACAGACAGTGGTGCACGCTCAGCCATTGGGCGTCGATGACCCGATGACTCAGGGAGGACAGGGCGTTGTCGGATTCCCCCACGGAGCCCGCCATCAGGTTCCGGGTGGCCATGACGCCGTAGTCGGCTTCGCCGCTCTTCAACAGGTCGATGACCCCCTGGGAGTGTACGGCGGGGATGTACTCCGGGGCGATGAAGCCCTGGTTCTGGGCAAAGATCACGCTGACAGCCTCGGAATTGCTGCCGGGGATTCCCTGATAGGCGATCTTCATGGATGTGTTTATGCCACCTTTCCGGCATCGTATTCCCCGATGCTCTTGGAGATGATGAGGTTTGCGGCCACGTCGCCTTCCACGTTGATGGTGGTGAAGGCCATGTCAAGCAGACGGTAGAAGCCGCTGATGGGACCCATCAGGTCGATGGGCAGACCCAGAATGGAGAGGAAGCTCGCGCCCAGGACCACGCCGCCGCCGGGAATGCCGGGGGCGGCCATGTTGATGAGCGTCGCAATGAACACCAGAAAGACCACGGTGCTGAAGGAGAGATTGATGCCGTAAAAGTCGGAGACAAAGACCGCCAGACAGCAGAAGCTGCAGGCGCCGCCGCACATGTTGATGGTGCAGCCGAGCGGCAGGGTGAACTTGCTGACACCCTCCGGCGCGCCCAGGTCCTCCATGGAGACGTTGATGGTGGTGGGCAGGGTGGCGGCGGAGGAGGTGGTGGAAAGCGTCACCAGGGCGATCTTGCCGCAGGCCTTGAGGAAAGCGCCCACGGGCACCTTGGTGTACAGGCAGGTGGGCAGAACCATGACCACAAAGAACACCACCACGCAGCAGAGCCAGCAGCAGGCGATATACTTGGCCAGCGCCCCGAAGATGCCCGCGCCGTACTGAGCGACCGAAAAGGCCATCAGGCTCAGCACGCCGATGGGGGAGAGCTCCATGAAGTAGCCCAGCATTTTGAACATGGCCTCGGACAGGCTGTTCATGAAGTCCAGCACCGCCTTGCCCTTTTCACCCACAGACACAATCGCCACAGCAAAGACGATGGTGAAGAGGATCACCGGCAGAGTGCTGCCGTCGGCCGCGGCCTTGACGATGTTGGTGGGGACAATGGTGGTCAGAAAGCTCGAGACCGTGGGATTGGTGATACTGCCCTCGTAGACGGGGGCGTTTTCAAACACGGTGCCGAAGCCCGGACGGATCGCATAGGCGATGGCGAGCGACACCGCGGAGGAGAAGACGAACATCACCACATACAGCGCCACCGTGCGAAAGCCGATCTTGCGCAGCAGGGCGCTGTCGCGGATGTTGGCAATGCCGCAGAATACGGCCACTACCACGATGGGGATGATCATCATTTTAATCAGGTTGAGATACAGATCGCCCACGACCTTGGTGGCGATGGAGAACTTCGGGGCCGCAAAGCCCAGGATCACGCCGAGAACAAAGCCGATGGCGACGCGCAAAAAGAGATTTTTCTTGGCAAAGATGGTTTTCATGTGGATGCCTCCATTCGGGGATGATGCATAGACTTTACCACTTTGCACAATTGAAGTCAAGAGAATTTGTGGAAGCTGCCCGGATTTTGCAGCAAAATAGGAAAGAATGGAAAATAATGCTTGCATTTTTATGCAAGATGTGGTATAAAGAAGCAGTCAATATCAAACCCGCCCGCACCACCGGGTGCGGGAGAAACGGGCATCCGTCCTCCGCCGTAGGTCCGGCGCGCACAGCGCGCTATAAGGCAGGGGACGGATGCCCGTTTCCCATCTCGGGAAAAACAGGAGGAACCGTAATGAAAATCAAACCCTTTGCCGTGGAGGAGTGGATGAACCGCTACGAGGTAGGCGCGAAGTATAACATCGCGGAGACCTGCGTGGACTCGGTCTCCGCTTCCGAGCTCTTTGCCCTGACGGGGGAGGACGCAGGCGCGTTTTGGGAGCGCTTTTCCGCCCGACGTCTGACCTACGGCGACATCGAGGGCGCGCCGGAATTTAAGGAGGGGGTCTGCGGCCTCTACAGGACCGTCAAGCCCGAGGAGGTCATCCCCTGCCACGGGGCGGCGGGCGCCAACCACCATTTGTTCTACTCCCTGG